>DQLO01000258.1 GCA_015660155.1 Verrucomicrobiota bacterium | reverse complement strand
GTCAAAGAGCCGCCGCTTGGGATAGATGGTGTTGCCGGTGGCGTTCTTCGGATACTTCCCGTGCTCGGCGATGAGCAGCACGCCGTCGACCGCCAGCTTGCCGGTGCCGAGCGTGAGCGTTTCCTCCACGGTTTTGTAAATGGGCACGCCGAATTTTTTGGCCCATTTGCGGCTGGTATCGCTCGCCGGAACTTGATCGGTGTACAGCGAAACGAGTTTCAAATTCGGTCGCTCGCCTTTTTCATCCAGCGTGTGCGTGAGCAGCAACCGGCTGACGATGACGTCCGCGTGCGAGTTGTGCCGGTACTCCGTCACCACCGCCGCAATCCGCTTGGGCGGCGCGGCACAGCCGAGGACACACAACGCGAGCAGTAGAAAAAAATGTTTCATCGGAGAATCAAAGCATCCGCCACGTCGAGGTCAAGCACGATTCGGCCGCCATTTCGTTGAAATGGTTTCCCGCTGGCGCGCGTCATTTTTTTGTCCTTCAAGTGCTTTGGCAGCTTCACAACGAGACCCTTGGACGGTTGGCCTCCCCAGTTTGTGAGGATGATGACGCTCCCCTTGGGCGAATCAATGACATTGGCCTCCACATTGTCGCGGTTGCAGATCACTCCTTCAAGCATATCCACGAAGGAGTGACCGCCAATCGAAAGATGTTTTGCGTCGTGATTCACTTTTAAATGCGGCGGAATCAAATGGGCCGAAGCCTTTGCATGCGTGCCACGGTCCACCGGAATGCGCGGGGTGGCAGGGTGAAAATACGAAAGGCCCGGAAGGTAGGCCGAATACAGCACCTCGCCTTTCGCTCCTTTCGGCTTGCGCTTGAATATCGCGGTCGAACCATCTTTGAATTTTATGCGGACACCGGATTGATCGGTGAGTTCAATTTTGCAACGTACCGAAAACACAGGCATGGTCTTCATTGGCTTTTCGTTGGGCAAATTTACGATATGTCGTCCGAGCAAATTCGCGTACTGAAACGAATCAATCGGCTCGGCAAAGGGTAGATCCTGTTTGACCATTTCGATGCCCTTGCCCTCCGGCACGATGAGCGTGATGGCTTTGATTCCGAACAACTCGCGCAGCACGGTGTTCGGCTGGTTGTATTCGTCAAACATTCCCGCGCCGGCCGTGGCGATGAGTTGGCCGCCGACATTCACCCAATCAACGATCGCCCTTGAGGCGGCTTGGGAAACGTGTCGGTCGGTGAGGTAAAGCTGTTTGTAATCCTTCAACGCGTCACCTTCGATGACGAAGTCCAGTTGATGACCGTGGTGAATTATCATCGTGTACAGCGTCCGTTTCCCCGCCGCGAATGAGCCGTGGTTGTCGCCCCAGATGTCGGCGGTTTCGCTGAACCACATGGCGGCTTTGGCTGGGCGGTTGCGGCCGCTTTGGATGATGTCCTCAAACTGGCCGAGTTCGCGGAAGCTGCGCAGTACGGTGCGGTAGGTTTCGGGGTTGCTGCAGTGGTTTTCCGTGTAGGCGACTTGCACGGGGCGGAACTCGAAGAGGTTTACCACCTGCATGCCGTGGCCGAGCGCGCCGTAAAACAGTCGGCGCCAGTTGTCGGGAATCTGCCCGGGCCAATGCGGCATACAGTAATAATGAATTTTCATATTTGGCTTGCCGCGTACGCCGGCGCGCAGGAGGTCGAGGTTGATGTTGTTCATCTGCTGCGTGGCCACGGGCATTTGAAAAATGTAATCCTCGCTCCACGGCATCGTCATTCCCTCTTCGCGGAAGATGGTGACCCACTTGTGCACCTCGCCGAGGTAGCGATGTTCGGCGGGGTAATGCGGCGAAAAATTCGCGCCAATGCCCGCGTTAGGCAGGTGCTTGCGCAGAATGTCCGTGCGCTGTTTGATGGCTTGGATGCCGAAGTGGTTCCGGTATCGGCGTGACCAATAAAACACGCCGGGTTGTTTGGCCTTGATCGCGTCGCTGGGATTAAACGCAATCGGCGCCCAGTTCTTCGTCGTGGGCTGCAAGTCCATCGGCTTCAGTCCGCGCGCTTTCAGCCACGCGACGAAATCGGCTGTGACGTTTTTGCCGCTTGGCTTCGGCAGCGCAATCTCATCGCCCAAGCTCACGCAGCGGATGCGCCGGGCGCGTGCGCCGAGATTTTTGCAGTACTCCGCCAGCTTCGCGGTGGGCACGCTGCGCACATCGATGTACGTGCTGTCCTTGCGCGAGGTGTCCCGCAGCCCAAACATTTTGGTGAACTCCGTGACGGCCGCGTCGTATTTCGGCCCGAGCCCGGGCGTGAACGTGTAGCCGTAAATCTGCGTCTCCGTCGGAATGCGCCCGCGCAGCGGCTCCTTTTTCACTTCGGCCAGCAAGTCGTACAGCACCTCCTCCCGCCGCCGCAGTCGCCGCGAGTAGCGCGTATCCGCATCGCCCGCCAGCAACAAATCGCCCTCGCCCTCGAACTTCGCGATGACGGCCAGTTTGCCGTTCGCCTCCTTCAACGCAAATTCCGCGCGGTACTTTCCGTTGCCCGTGAAATTCCACTGTCCGTCATTGAGCGTGTCCATCGCGCCGCCGACCTCCACCCATTCGCTGCTTTTCCCGGCCGCGACCTTTACGTTTACTGCGGGCCAGTTTCGCAGATGCACCCAGTACGGCGAGTGCTGCTGCCAATTGCCGCCGCCCGGCGCGCCCTTGCCGGCAAAGGTTAACTCGTCGCCGCCGAGATTGGTCACCTTCAAAAACACATCGCCTGCTTGCGTGAGCATCCCGTCGAGCGGCAGATATTTTTCCTTCTCGATGCGCATCTTCACCTGCGCCTCGTCGGTGGTGAGCAACAGGCAATCGACATTGCGCTTGGCAGCGGGCCCGGACTGTTTGGCGGTGATGAGTGTGATCGTCGCCTCGCCCGCCTGCAGATTGGCAAACGCATCGTGCCCTTCCCACACGATGTTTTCCGACGCGCCCCAACTCCACGCGAGCTCGGTTTTCAATTTCTGGCTGAACGCCCAAATCTTCAAATTCTTTCGCGCGCCATAAAGCCGGTCCAGCACGCGCTTGCCCTTCTGCTCCACGCGCACGCGGAACTGCGTTTCAAATCGATACGCCGCCTCGTACCGCACGAGCACGAGATAGCGCCCCGCCTTCGGCACGCGCACCTTGATCGTCGCGCTACCCTCCGCCTGTTCGCCCGCGCCGAGGAACGCCTTTCGGCTGAGAAACGAATTGGCAAACGTCGCCGCATAATAATTCTCCCCCCACGGTTTCGCCGCCCAACCGCCCTCGCCGGTGGGCAGAAACTCCTCCGCCTCGACCAGCAGATTCCCATCCGCCATCGGCGCAACGGGATGTTGGCCGCGAAAATCGGTGGGCGATTTGGGTTGAGCAGTCGCACAGCCGATGACCGTGAGCAACAGGGAAACAATCAGTATTTTCATCATAATCATGGGAGGGACGACTTCCACGTCGTCCCATTTCAATTTAATTTGGGGCGAGGTGGAACTCGCCCTTCCCGCTAATAATCTCGCTAATAATCCCGGAAAGGCCCACGCGGCTCGGCGGCGTTCATTTCCTTTTTCCAGTTGGCGAAACGCGCTTTCATTATTTTCAAAATTTCCGGCTTCGCTTTTGAAAGGTCGCGCTTCTCGCTCAAGTCCGTTCGCAAATCAAAGAGGCCGTTGCCGCGGCTGCTCTCCACCCATTTCCAATGACCCACGCGCGCGCCCTTGTCGAGGCGGCGTTGCCAGAACATTTCTTTGCGCGGTGATTTCTTTTTGCCCTGCAACACCGGCAGCATGTCGAAGCCGTCGAGGGTGATGTTCGCGGGCATCGCGGCCCCGGTGGCGACGCGGAGCATCGGGAAGATTTCCAGTGAGGTGAGGAATTCATTGCTCGTGGTTGCGGCGGGGATTTTGCCGGGCCACCGAATGATGCACGGCACTCGGATGCCGCCCTCGAACATTTGGCCTTTTCGGCCGCGCAGAGGCGCGTTGTCCGCCGCGCCGCCGCCGCCGTTGTCGCTGAAGAAAATCACGATGGTATTGTTGGCGATTTTGTATTCGTCGAGCAAATCGAGTAGTCGGCCGATCGCAGCGTCCATGGCGGTGATGGAGCCGACGAATTCCAGCCGACGCGCCGCGCGGTTGCGGACGGTGGCCGGTTTGCCGTAGCGCGTGCCCGTTTGTGTGCCGGCTTGGGAGAGCAGCGCGGGATATAATTTTTTGAATTTCTCCGGCGCTTGCGCGCCGCTGCGGATGATGGGATCGAGGCTCGACGCGCCGTGCGGAGCGTTGAAAGGCACGTAGAGAAAAAAAGGTTTTTTGTGATTCGACTTGAGGAAGCGCACGGACTCGCGTTCGAAGAGGTCGGTGCAGTACTTGCCTTTGTCGGCGATGGTGGGCGAGTTGTTGCGGTACATCGACGGCACGCCGTAGCGTTCGTGCGTGTAGTAATCTATGCCGGTGTTTACGAATCCGTAAAAATCATCAAAGCCGCGCGCGAGCGGGAGGAAGCGTTTGTGCACGCCGAGATCCCATTTGCCGAAAATGCCGCTGGTGTAGCCAGCGGTTTTCAGCACGCGCGGCAGCAGCACCTCGCGCGTGTCCATGCCGCCGATGCGCTCGAAGGTGGCCTCGTATTGGCCGGGTTTATATTTGTAGCCGTAGTCCGGCGCCTCGTTGCGGATCATATCGTAAATGCCATTGCGCTGCGGATAGCGCCCGGTGAGCAGCGCCCCGCGCGAAGGCGTGCACGCGGGCCACGCCACATAAAAACTTGTGAGCTTCACGCCGCCCTTGGCAAGCCGATCGAGGTGCGGCGTCTTCACTTCGTGCGAGCCAAAGCAGCCGAGGTCGCGGAAGCCTTGGTCGTCGGAAACAATCAGCAGAATATTCGGCGGCGTGGCGGCGAGCCAAAGTGGTAGCAGTGCCAGCAGCATGACGAGGGAGCGTTGCATACGCGCATTGCAAACTGTGCGGCGCGGTTTGCCAAACAAAAAGTGGAATAACTGCCGCTTGACCGCTGCCGCCCTCAGCCCTTTCAATGCGCGCCGATGCAGTTACAGGTGGAAAACAAATATTTGGATTTTAAGAAATCGAGCATTCACAACGTGGGCGCGTACGCGAAACGCGACATCCGTAAGGGCACGCGCATCATCGAATACATTGGCCGGCCGCTCACCAAAAAGAAAGCGGCCAAGGAGCTTGCCGATGGCAATGGCTACGTCTTCACCATCAACAAGTTTTTTGACATCGATGGCAGCGTGCAATGGAATCCCGCGCGCTACATCAACCACGGCTGCGCCGCCAACGCCGAGTCCGATCTGGAGGAAGATCGCGTTTGGATTCTCGCCACGCGCACCATCCGCAAGGGCGAGGAGGTGCTGTACAATTACAACTACGACCTCGTGGACGCCTTCGACAATCCCTGCCGCTGCGGCGCGGAAAACTGCGTGGGCTACATCGTCGACAAAGATTGTTGGCCGAAACTGCGGCGGATGATTAAGCAGCGCGCGAAAAAGTAATTGCTAGTTTTCAGCCATCGGCCAATCCGCCACCACCAAACCCTGATACCCTTTCGCGAGCGACTTCACATTCGTGTAGCCCATCTTTTGCGCGGCGTCGCACGTGAGCGCGCTGCGGTAGCCCCCGCCGCAGTACATGATAATCTCTCTGGTCTTGTCGGGAAAACGCGTTTCCAAATCGCGCTCCAAAACGCCCTTGCCGAGATACTGCGCTTCCTTCGCGTGGGCCTTGATCCATTCGCTTTCCTCGCGCACATCGAGCAGCACGACCTCGGGGTTTTCCGCCAGCCGCGCGGGCAAGTCTTCCACGGAAATTTCCTGCACACGCGACAGGGCATCTTCAACAAGGGCGAGAAATCCGGGGGAATGTTTCATGGGCAAAAGATAGCCCGCGAGCGGGAAAAAATCAAATGACGAAAACACAAATTGCCTTCCGCCTCAAAAAAGCCAACAGTGGCGTCGCGCAAATGTATCAACCCGAATCAGTAAAACTTTATGTAAAACCCGTGTGCGGCTGGTGCCGACAGGCGGAGCATTGGCTGAAAAGCCAGGGGATTGAATTCGAGACAGTCGATGTGATCGAAGACCCCGACGCCTTCGAGGAAATGGAACGTCTCTCCGGCCAAACCCTCGCGCCGGTGATCACCGTAGACGGCGAAGTGCTCGCCGACTTTGGCGCGCGCGAGTTGGTGGTGTTTTGGGAAGGGCTCGGCAAAAGCAAATGAGCGCCGTCGCCGAGCCAATTTCCGCATCCCAAAAACGCCTGCGTCTGCCGGAATGGTTTCGGCTGAAACTGCCCACCGTCAGTGCGTACTTTGCCACGCGCAATCTCATCGACGACCTCAACCTCCACACCGTTTGCGAAAGCGCGCGCTGCCCCAACCACTGGGAATGCTGGAGCAAAGGCACTGCGACCTTCATGATCGCCGGCGACCGCTGCACGCGCGCGTGCGGCTTCTGCGCGGTGGATACCCGCAAACCGCTGGCGCTCGAGGCCGACGAACCGGAGCGCGTTGCCGAAGCCACGCGGCGGATGAAGCTCAAGCACGTGGTCATCACCGCCGTGGCCCGCGACGATTTGGCCGATGGCGGCGCGGCGCATTTTCAACAAGTCATCGAACGCGTGCGCGCGGTGAATCCCGAAATTGTCATCGAAGTGCTCACGCCCGATTTTTTGGATGACGATGCCGCCATCGACACCGTGCTTGCAGCACGCCCGGAAATTTTCAATCACAACCTCGAAACCATCCGTCGCCTCACCCCCGAGGTGCGCTCGGTGGCCACTTATGAACGCTCGCTTTCAGTCCTCGCCAAAGCAAAAAAACGCGCCCCAAAAATTTTCACCAAATCCGGCCTCATGCTCGGCCTCGGCGAAACGGAAGCCGAACTGCACGAAGCAATGGCCGACCTTCGCGCCGTCGGTTGCGATCTGCTCACGCTCGGCCAATACCTCCAGCCCACCAAAAAGCATTTGCCGGTGGTTGAATTCATTCATCCCGACCAATTCGCCGAGCACAAAAAAACCGCCGAGGCGATGGGCTTCACCCACGTCGCCAGCGGCCCACTCGTGCGCAGCTCTTATCATGCGGATGATTTCGTGCTGCCGGCAGCCCATTGAGCCAATAGTTTTACCAAG
>DQLO01000165.1 GCA_015660155.1 Verrucomicrobiota bacterium | reverse complement strand
TGCTGGCGGAATAAATGTCGTGCCCGCCGAGCGGGTCGGCCTCGGTGAAGGCGTGGGAGGCGCCATCGTTTTCATAGCACTTGTCGCTGGTGACAACGACGACGGGGCAATTGTTTTTGTTTTGCCGCAATGCTTCCAAAACGTGGGCGGTGCCGAGGATGTTGGTGGTGGCGGTTTCCAGCGGACCGTCATACGAGCGGCGCACGAGCGGTTGGGCGGCGAGATGGAAAACGATGTCGGGCTGCGCGTCGGCGGCGGCTTGTTTTACCAAATTAAAATCGCCGATGTCGCCGATGGTTTCGCTGGCGAAAGTTTTGGGCGCGAGGGTTTCGTGAAGATTGGGCGCGGCGTGCGGCGCGAGGGCGAGACCGTGGACATGCGCGCCGAGATCGCGCAGCCACAAACTGAGCCACGCGCCCTTGAAGCCGGTGTGGCCGGTGACCCACGCGGTTTTGCCGCTATAAAATTTACCGAACATCCCTACCAGATTTTCCACGGCGCATCGCCGGCGGCCCAGAGCGCCTCGAGTTGTTGTTGCTCGCGATGGGTATCCATGCACTGCCAAAAGCCAGTGTGACAATGGGCCTTGAGCTGGCCTTCGTTGGCGAGGCGCTCCAATGGCTCGCGCTCGAGAATGCAGTCGTCGCCGGTCAAATAATCGCCGATGCGTTTGTTGAAAACGCAGAAGCCGCCGTTGACAAAGCGCGGCTCGCGGTCGGGTTTTTCGCTGAAGGTGGTGATGGTGCCTTCGTTGATGGAAAGCTCACCAAAGCGGCCGGCCGGTTGCACGGCGGTGGCGGTCGCTATTGCGCCGTGGCCTTTGTGAAACTCAATCGAGGCGTTGAGGTCGCTGTCGGTCACGCCGTCGCCATAGGTGAACAGAAAATTTTCATCGCGCACGTGCGGCAAAGCGCGCGCGAGGCGGCCGCCGGTTTCGGTGGTGGGGCCGGTGTCGAGGAGCGTCACCGTCCAGTCTTCCTCGTCGTGATGAGTGTGGTATTGCACCTCCGGCTCGCGGCCGAGCTTGAGCGTCACGTCGCTGGTGTGCCACAGGTAGTTTCGGAAATAATCCTTGATGACCTCGCCTTTGTAACCGAGGCACAAAATGAAATCGCGATGCCCGTGGTGGGCGTAGGTTTTCATAATGTGCCAGAGAATCGGCCGGCCGCCGATGGGCACCATGGGCTTGGGACGATACTCCGTCTCCTCGCGCAATCGCGTGCCTTGGCCGCCGCATAGGATAACCACCTGCATCGCGGGAGGCTAAACGGTTTCGGGCCGGCAATCAACACCTTCGCCGTTGCGGCGGTCGGCGGCGATTGCTACGGTGCGGCGGAGCGTGCGTGATTTTTTGTTTAACCTGTTTCCGCCGGGCGGCCGACTGCGGCGCGGCGTGGAGGCGTTGTTGCCGGTGGCGGATGTGTTGCTGCTGCCGTTCACGCTGGCGGGGGCGCTGTTGCTCGGGGCCATCCGGATGGCCGGGGTGGAGCGGTTTCGCGTGGCGCGTTGGGTGTTTCGCAAAACGCGGGTGTTCCCCGTGCGTGACCATTATTACGAGCCGCTGGTGAATCCCGCCCACCTCACGCGTTCGCTGGAAGAACCGCGCGAGCTGCCGGGCATCGAGTGGGACGACGCCGCGATGCTCGCCCAACTCGACGCCTTCGATTTCAACGACGAACTGCTCGCCATCCCGCGCGAAGCCTCCGAGGAAAAGGACGGTTTTTTTTACAACAACCCCGGCTACGGGCGTGGCGATGCGGAGATGCTTTATAATTTCCTGCGCCACCTCAAGCCGCGGCGGTTCATCGAAATCGGCTGCGGAATGAGCACGCGCCTCGCCCAACTCGCCTTTGCCCAAAACGAAAAAGACGGCGCGCCCCGTTGCGAACACACCTGCATCGAGCCCTACGAAAACCCGTGGCTCGAGCAGCTCGGCGTCACCGTCCTGCGCCAGCGCGTGGAGGAGGTCAGCCCCGACGTGTTTGCCCACCTCGCCCCGCGCGATGTGGTGTTCATCGATTCCTCACACGTCATCCGCCCGCAAGGCGATGTCCTCACCGAATACCTGCAAATCCTCCCGCGCCTCCCCAAAGGCGTGTGGGTGCACGTCCACGACATCGCCACCCCGATGGATTACCCCACCCCGCTCATCGTCGACCAAATCAAACTCTGGAACGAACAATACCTCCTCGAAGCATTTTTAACGCACAACCACGATTGGAAAATCCGCTGGATGATGAACCATCTTTTGCACACCCACCCCGAGGCGATTCATAAAAAATGCCCCATCACCGCCGAAGCGATGCAAAAGGGCGAGCCACCCAAAGGCGCGTGTTTTTGGATGGAGAAGGTGGGGTAGAGTTTATGTGCTGTCGGCATCTTGCTGGCGGCACATTACACCTCCGTCAGCAAACGGAATTGGTGCACGAAGGTTTCGGGCAGGAATTTTTCACGAAAACTTTTTTCCGCTTCACGTTCTTCATCGGTTAATGGGCGGCGTTCGGCCAGTGCGGCCTTGATTGCCTCCGTCAGATTTTGGGTGGCGGTTGCGTCATCAGTTCGGATGTCGGCGGAGTGCGCCAGTGGGTAGCCGTTTACCACTTCGGGGATGGCGCCGGATTGGCTGGCGACCACTACGCGTTCGAGGAGGCGCGCTTCCAATGCGGTTCGGCAGAGGCTTTCTTCCACGCGGGAGGGGCAGACGACGATGTCGTGTTGGGAAATTAATTTCGGCACATCCACGTGGGCGACGTGGTGCAGCAGATGGATGTCGCCGCCCGTGGCGCGTTCCACTTCGGCGCGCAGCGGGCCGTCCATTCCGAGGATGGAAAGGGTGGCGTCGGGTTTGAGCTTTCGCCACGCGGCAAGGAGGAGGTCGATGCCTTTCTCGGCGGAAAGACGGCCATAAAATAAAACCTTCGCGGGGCCATCGGTGGCGACGGGCCGTGATGGCGGTTGCAAAAAATAATCCTCCACGGGCTGATACAGCGTGGTGAATTTTTCATCGCTTTCAACGGTGCCATCGCCCGCGAAGGCGCGGCAGCGTTCGGTGATGAAATTGGAAACACCGGCCACGCGCGCGCTGGCGGCGAGGGCTTTTTTCCACGGGGCATCGCGGCCGCGCAGCCAAATATTGATGAAGGGCGCGAGCGTGGCGCGGGTGGCATCCGCGTCCATTCGTTTGGGGACGACTTCATGGCACCACGTGAAGAGCGGCTTGTCGGCGGTCTCGGCAAGGGCGTGGGCGAAGACAAGGGCGTTCATATCCGGACAAAATATGGCGTCATAATTTTCCGGCCGCACACCAGCATTTTGGGCGGCGCGGATGAGCGAGCGGTCGAGCATTCGGTTTGGTAGAAATAAAATCGTGCGCTTAAGGGTCTGCGCGTTTTGCGAACACCAGCGCGGCGGGGTGATGCGGCGCATCCCCGGCTCGCCACGATCGGGTCCGCCGGCGAGGCACAGCACCTCCACCTCCCAACCCGCACAGCGCCGCAACAAGGCGGCCGCCTCGCGCGCGACCATCTCGGCGCCGCCGTGGTCGTGCTCGTAGAAAAATGAAACCAGCAGAATGCGCATTAGTTCGTAGGGGAAAATTGCGCCACCCACAGGCCGTTGGCGTATGGGAACGGTTCGCCGTATTTTGTGCCAATGGCTTTGTCGCGCAATACCTCACGCCAATCACGGCGGCCGTGCCGCAGGAGGAAGCGGGCCTCATTTGCACCGAGGGTTTCGTTGGCGATTAGTTCGTCCAAGGCGGGATTATACCCGAGCGGCACGGTGATGACGAGGCGTCCATCGGGCGCGAGCAAGGCGCGACAGGCGTCGATGGCGGCTCGGATTTTTTCGCCGGAATTGCCCTCCGTATCATCGTCGAAGCCGATATGCTCGAAGGTGGAAATGGAAATGATGAGCGCGAATCGTCGGGCGGTTTGCCATTTGGTGATGTCGGCATTGATGACGTTTGGAGCGGTTTCGTATTTGTCGAGGACGGTGTGCGAGTGCGGGCCGTAATGGCCGAGCACGTTGCCGACCTCGAGCACGGGGCCATCGGTTTGGGCGAGGTGCCATTGGACGATTGGGATTTCCGCACAGCGCTCGTTGCTCCACGTGACGTTGTAATTTTCGTAAACGCACTGAAGCTTTTCGCCGCGGTATTCGAAATCCCGCCGGCGGAGGAAGGAGCGCACAAAGGGCGAGGCGAGTTTGCGCAGGGGCAGCAGGAAGA
>DQLO01000332.1 GCA_015660155.1 Verrucomicrobiota bacterium | reverse complement strand
TTTTCGCTGTGGGCGTCTTGGTATTTATCAACGGCTTTTTCGTGGCGGCGGAATTTGCGCTGGTGAAATTGCGCGACACGCAGCTCGAGCCACTCGTGGTGAAAGGCCAACGCCGCGCGCGCATGGCGCGCCATTTACTCAAGAATCTTGATGGCTACCTTAGCGCCTGCCAGCTCGGCATCACTCTGGCCAGCCTCGGCTTGGGATACGTGGGCCATCCGATTTTCACCAAACTGCTCGGGCCCATTTATGAACTGCAGTTCAATGGCGAGCCGCTCTTGGCCAATGCCCAATGGCAGCAAACCATCTCCATCGCGGTTGGCTTCATGGTCATCACCGTGCTGCACATCGTAGTGGGCGAACAAGCGCCGAAATGGATGGCCATCCAGCGGCCGCTGCCCACGAGTCTTTGGGTGGCTTATCCGTTGCGGTGGTTTTACTGGATCATGTTCCCATTTATTTGGCTGCTGAATAATTGCGCGTTATGGTTGTTGAAAAAAGTGGGGCTGAATGTCGGTGACGAACACGGGCACGGCCATTCGGAAGAGGAACTGCGCATGATGATCGGCTCAACCGGCGGCAGCTCCGATCGCGAGCAATTCAGCCGCGACTTGGTGCTCAATGCTTTCGACCTCAAAAATCGTGTGGCGCGTGACGTGATGCGGCCACGCCGTGAAATTATGGGATTCAACACCGGATGGAATCTCGAAGAATGCCTCGTGTTGGCGGAGGAATCCCGGCACTCGCGCTTTCCACTGTGTGTGGGCGGTAATCTGGATGAAACGCTGGGGGTGGTACACATCAAAGATTTATATGCGCGGCGGCGCACGGTAAAGACAGCGGATGAGTTACGGGAGTTTGCGCGCGAATTGGTTTACACGCCCGAAACCGCGCGGCTAGAGGGGTTGCTGCAAATTTTTCTGGATCGTAAATTGCATTTTGCATTGGTGGTGAATGAATACGGCGACACGGTGGGAATGGTGACTCTGGAAAATATTTTGGAAGAACTGGTGGGGCAAATCCGCGATGAATTTGATGAGCACGAGAAACCGTTTTTCGTGCAAACCGATGAAGTGACTTGGGCGCTCGAAGGCTCGATGCCTCTGCACGAGCTGGAGGAATTGACCGGCGAACCTTGCGATGACAAAGGCGTGACCACCGTGAGCGGCCTCATTACCAAGCGGCTGGGAACCTTCGCCAACGTGGGCGATGTGCTCGAGCTGGGCCGCTACGAATTGCGCGTGGAACAAACGTACCGGCGACAAGTCGAGCGTGCGCGGCTGACAAAACTCAGCGAACGCGAGCCCACGGAAGAAGCGCCGGAGGAATAATTACCACGTTGGGTTTTCCGGCAGACGGTTTTTAAAATCAGCCAACAATTGTTGTTGGTAGTCAGCAGCAAAGTTGCCCCCGAAGAATTTCTCCAAGCCTTCGCTGTGGAGGCGTTCCCAACTGGCTTCTTCGTCGCCGGGGTTGATGGGGAAAAATAATGCTTCGTTCGCAGTCGCTGCGTTGTGGTCGCCGGGGGCGTCGCCGATCATCAGCATGTTTTCTGGCGCGTATTTTTCTTTGGCAGTTATTTCGAGGTGCTGCGTTTTGGTTCCTAATTCCTGTCCGGCGATGGCGCACACGAATCCTTCCAATTCATTCTCCGCCCATTCGCGTTCCAGCGCGTCGGTGGGTGTTTGCGAAATCACCATGCAATCCCCGCGTGCGGCGGCCAAACCAAGCGTTTCACGCACGAGCGGAAAGGGAGGCACACCGTGCACGATGTCTTTCACGGAAGCATTCACCGCATCACTCCAGGTTTTAATGGGAGCGAGACCTTCGTTGCCGCCGGCCACTTCGGCGTCGAGGGTGGCGTTGCCAAGCTTGGATTCGCGTTCCACCCATTCGAGCAGAGCAGGAAAGGCGGGCACGTCAATTCCGCGAGCGGAGACTTCTTTGCGTTCGCGCAATAAATCCAATGAACGAATGACGGCGTGGAAGCGATTGCAGCCTCGGGTTTTGGAATAGAGATTTACAAATTCCCAAACCTCGCGGGCGTATTTTGAAACCGCCTGCAGCTCAAAGTGTTTGATGAACATCGGCGCGAAGCATTCTTTGTGTTTGATTTCCATTGAATCAAACACGCAGCCATCGGAATCGATGCCGATGAAGAAATCTTGGGTCGGCTGAAAATCGCGTAGTGTTTGGCTGGGGTCAGGCATTGTAAGTAGTTGAGGAAACATCACCGCCTCGGCCGGTCCAGTTGGTGTGGAAGAATTGGCCGCGCGGTTGGTCGATGCGTTCGTAAGTGTGGGCGCCGAAGTAGTCGCGTTGGGCTTGGAGTAAATTTGCGGGGAGGCGTTCGGTGCGGTAGCTGTCGAAAAAGGAAAGGGCGGTGCCGAACGCGGGCACGGGAATGCCGCGCTTGGCGGCGACGGCGATGACGTTGCGCCAGCCTTTTTGGCTGTGGCGGATTTCGCGTTTGAAATAAGTGTCGAGCAACAGCGATTGGAGGCGGGGATGTTTGTCGTAGGCTTCCTTAATTTTGCCGAGGAAGGCGCTGCGAATGATGCAGCCGCCGCGCCACATCATGGCGATGTTGCCGTAATTGAGGTGCCAGTTGTATTCCTTGGCGGCGGCGCGCAGGAGCATAAAGCCTTGTGTGTAGCTGACAATTTTGGAGGCATAAAGTGCGCAGCGGATGTCTTCGATGAATTTCGCCCGCTCGCGGGTGATGGCGGGCTTGGGGCCGCGAATTTTTTTGCTGGCCTTTACGCGCTCGTCTTTTTGCGCGGAGATGCACCGCGCGTACACGGCCTCGGCGATGAGGGTGATGGGCATGCCCAGTTCGGCGGAGTTGATAACGGTCCATTTGCCGGTGCCTTTTTGGCCGGCGGTATCGAGGATTTTTTCCACGAGCGGTTGGCCGTCGGTGTCTTTGTATCCGAGGATGTCGCGGGTGATTTCGATGAGATAGGAATCGAGCGGGCCGGTGTTCCATTCGGCGAAGACGGCGTGCATTTCATCGGCGCTCATTCCGAGACCGGTCTTCATTAGATTGTACGCTTCGCAGATGAGTTGCATATCGCCGTACTCGATGCCGTTGTGGATCATCTTCACGTAATGCCCGGCGCCATCGGCACCGACCCAATCGCAGCAGGGAGTGTTGTCTTCCACCTTGGCGGAGATGGCCTGGAAAATTTCTTTGACGTGTGGCCACGCGGCTTGGGATCCGCCGGGCATGATTGAGGGGCCGATGCGCGCGCCTTCTTCGCCGCCGGAAACGCCGGTGCCCACGAAGAGCAATCCGCGCGATTCGAGGTATTTGGTGCGGCGGATGGTGTCTTCGTAAAGCGAGTTGCCACCGTCGATGATGATGTCGCCGGGGGCGAGATGGGGTAGCAGTTTTTCGATGAAATCATCCACCGGTTGGCCGGCCTTCACGAGGAGCATCACGCGGCGAGGGCGTTTGAGGTGGGCAACCATTTCGGGGATGGTGCGTGCGCCGATGACGTTTGTGCCATTCGCCTCGCCGGCGAGAAATTCGTCCACGCGGGCGGCGGTGCGATTGTGAGCCACGACAGTGTAGCCGTGGTCGTTCATGTTGAGAATGAGATTCCGGCCCATTACAGCCAGTCCGATGAGAGCGATATCGCCTTGGGGTTCCATTATTTTGAATCACACGGTGTGTGCGAGGCGCGAACGATTACAAAATCCGGCGATGGATAAAAGCCCTTTTTTGAGAAAAAATGCACAAAAGGGGTCAAAGAAGCTGGAGCCGCTCATCCTTCTCCAAGGCGGCTTCAAGGTTTGACCAGCCGGCATCGTTCATAGTGTGGAAGGCGTGGAGGTAAAGCACGACCACATCCTGGTCGTTATTGGCGAGTAGATTGTCGAGCGCGGAGGCGAGCGTATCGTCGGCGATTGTTTTTGGCAGATCTTCCACGATACCCTCCTCGTGCTTTATGCCGAGGGCATCGAGAAACTGGGTAAGCAGTCCGAGCTGATGTTTGAGCAACCAACCGCGCAGGAGGGAGCCGGTAGCCTCATCGAAGGCGGGTTTGCACATGGCCTGCACCATGGTTTTGTGGCGGGCGGGTTTGGGTTGTTTTTTGAGAAATTGCGGGCGCATGCCGCGCAGTCGGGCGACGGAGCTGAGGGTGGCCTCGTACAGTTCGCGGTTGTCCTCGGCGGTGTCGGCGAGAATGCGGTGGGCCAATTCCGGTGAAATGAAACCCAGTAATTCGTATGAAGTCAGCATGGTTTAAACAGCGGTGAGGGTGATGCCGTGGCGTTGGGCCAGAGCGTCCACTTCCGATTCATCCAGCAACAGCGTGCGACCGCCCTCAAAGGCGAGCGCGCGGATGCGGGCGGAGGCGCAGGTTTCCAGAGTTCGCGCGCCGAGGCAAGGAATATCAAAGCGCAGGTCGTGGCCGGGCTTGGGGATTTTGACAGCGACCGCGCCCTCGGCCAATTCGCCGCCGCGCGTGAGGCAGGCGTCGGTGCCCTCAAGGCCTTCCACGGCGAGGACGGTACCGTTTTTGACGACGACGGTTTGGCCGATCTCTAGCCGGCTGGTTTCGCGGGCGATGCGGAGACCGTACTCAATATCGGCGCGAACATCATCGGCGGGCTCAGGGCCGAGTTGAAAACCGGCGGAGGGCATCGCCGGTTTGAGCCACGGGGTGGCTTCGATGAGGGTGATGCCGTCCTTGGCGAGTTCATCCGCGATGCCGCCGAAGAGTGAGTGGGCGTTTTTCTCGGGCAGACTGGCGAGCAGCTTGACGGCGCGCAGATCAGGGCGGAGGTCAAAAAGATTCTTAGGCGCGATTTGGCCGACCATCACGCATTGGGTGACGTTGTGTTTTTGGAAGACCTCCACCAGCTTGTTGAGCTGCCCAACGCGGAGCCATTCGATGACGTCCACGAACTCGGACAATTCCGGTTCGGTCTCATCCGTAAACGCGGCGGCGACGAGGTGTTGGACGCCGGCGGCGCGGGCTTCGCGGGCGAGCACGCGGGGCAGGGTGCGGTTGCCGGCGATGATGCCGAGCGTATGCGGAGTGTCAGCCATGGGCGGGAGTTTAACAGGCGGAGGCGGATGGCACAAAAAAAAAGCCCCACCCGGTTTAGGGGTGGGGCTGTGAAAAGGGTGTGGAATTACTCAGTGCCGTCGCCGGGGATTTTGAGATTTTGGGTGCCTTCCATCATTAGGGCGATGGCGAGGCGCAGTTGGCGTTGCTCGCGGTTTAGATCTTTGTGATCTTTTTCCGCCAATTCCTTGAGGATTTCGTTAGCGAGCTGCAGTTTGATCAGCACATTGCGGGATTGATCCGCCAGCGTGCCTTTGTTGGTGATCTCGGTTTCATCCATAAACCGAATCAGCTCCCCTTGAAGTCCATCAGCCAAAATATTGAGGGCATCTTCGTCACTCGAATCTTGGGCGAACTTGGCGACCTTGTCTTTATTGTTCTCCAGATAGGCGTCGATGGTTTCGCCTAGTTCGGTAGTGGAATCCTGTAGAACTTGAAGCGTCCAGTTTTCAACGCGTTTCTCCATTGATTCGCCGATCTTGTAGGTGTCCTCATCCTTGGCCCAATCGGGAACTTTTTTGAGGTTTGCCTTAAGGGACGTGACCCACTTTTCCCATGAGGCGGCATCGCCGGCGATGACAGCATCGGTTTGCTCGGCAAGGATGCGGAGGGCGAGTCCGGGCGCCTTTTCCGGATCCGTCAACGCGTTGACCACTTGAAGAGCGTCCTTGGAGAGCTTGGTGTATTTCTCGATATCGCCTTCGTAGACCTGGGTGTAGGTTTCGGCTACATCAATGGCATCATCCACAAACATTCTGTTGAGAAGCACAAAATAGAGGGTGATGAGTGACAACACCACGATGGTGACGATGACGTTGTTTTTGTAGGAGCGCTCCAAGCGGTTGCGGGTGGTTTCCACAAATTCCTCCGCCATTTGGCCGTCCTGAGATTTTGATTCGTTGCTCATAATATTAAATCGATTGGGTTGGGATTAATTGTCGAGTTGGGCGTCAGCAGATTCCTTGAGATCGTTGACCGTGGCCACGAGCAACTCAAGGACAGAGGAAACCAACATCAGGCCAGCTTGCATATTGCTTTCCATAGTAATGTTGGAAGCTTCCTTGGCATGAATGATTTCCAGATTGTGGTTGATTGCGGCGACCTCGGTGATGTGTTCGGCAAAGAGAGAGATCAATATTTCATCGCCGCGTTCCTCGCCAATGCTCGCGATTGCGGAGATGAGCTCTGCCTGTTTCTTCTCGGTCAAGTCCGGGAAAAGTTCCCGCAGCTTGTCATCGCGATCATTGAGAACTGTCACCAATTGATTTCTCGCGCTCATGGAAACCCGTTCGGGAATGTCTTCCAGACCTTTGAGTTGATTCCGGAAATTTTCAGCCATTTCATCGAAACGATCGCCTCCGGTGACGAGTTCCTGAATTGCTAACGCAGATTTTTGGGCTTCGGGCAAGATCGCCTTGGCGTCCTCCACGATTTGCAGAGCCGGCTGGGCGGCGCGATGCACCTTGTTGATGATGTTAATGACGCCCAGGGCGATGATCAGCAGTGTGCCGACTACCATGCCCCAGCGGAGGAGGCGGATTTTGTGCTCGAATTCAGTGATTTCCATCAACTGAGATTCAATGGCCGATCCGGAATCATGAGTGGACTCAGTGGACTCGGAATCGTGATTGGATTCTTTTTCGTTTTCAGACATAGGTTGCTTGTTGGGTTGTTACAAACAGTGGTTGCGGACAATCGAATGCTTTTGTGCAAAACTTGTCAATAAGGTTTTTTGCCCGTTTTGCCCCACAGAGGTGGGTAGCAGGTTGTTTGGGCGCGGATTTTCTCCATTAGCGTAATCAAGTCAATCACTATTTTGGTTAGTCGTTTGAACCGAGGATTGACATCCCGCCTGTTCGGGGGCAAATCAATCGGGCATGAGTGACACCATTTTTCCCCGAAGCCCCCGCGAAACTATGGCCGGCTGGATTTATCTGCCCCGGTTGATTGACAAGATTCGCCTAAATTTAGCGGGCAAACTGCACGAAGATTATAAGCCCAACTTCCTCCATCGCGGATTTGACGTCAAATGGTTCGAAACCGCCGGGGTGGATCCGGACGAGTTCACCGCCCTCGTAGCCGCCAGCGACACGGATGGGCAGGTGGCCGATTGGGTGTGTCATAATGTTAATGACCGACTGGATCCGGCCGCCCAATCAGGATTCAACGACACCGTGGGTAATTACGGATCAGATGAATCCGATACCGACTTGCGCGCCCGCCTCGCTCAACGCAAGGAAGATACCGGCATGGGCGATCGCAATGACATCCAGTGCTTCGTGGACTTCATCGATGCGGACGAAGGGCGGCTCTGAAAAAGAGAGACACGGATTAACACAGATTAAGTCATCCGTGAAAACCCGTGTAATCCGTGTCTAAAAAACCGCGGTATCAGATCTTGATTTCCGGCACCACGAAGGGCTTGCGATACTCGCGTGTGAGCATTTTGCTGGCGGCCGCGTTTCCCGGGAAGGTTTCGGCTTTGCTGTTCATCTTCAGCGCCGGGCCGAGGGTGAGCGGGGTGGCTTTCAAGTCCACTTCGTTTTTGACTGCCAAGTGATCGATCATTCGATCCACGGCTTCGGTGCCGCCGAAATCTTTTTTCACAAAGTTGCGGATGTCTGCCAAGTTGGCATCGTCACCCAACCTATGGCTGATGTTGCCGGTGTGGCATAACGCGCTGGAGAGATGACCTTCCAAAATCTCAGCGTTGAGGTCCTTTGGGTTGCGGCTGCGCACGGCGTCAATGAAGTTCCCAAAGTGGTCGCCGCCGCCCTTGAATTCCTTGATCTTTTTGTCGTC
>DQLO01000260.1 GCA_015660155.1 Verrucomicrobiota bacterium | reverse complement strand
GTTTCTGGCCACGGCTGTCACGATGCTCACGGCCACGGCGGCGTTTGCTGGTCGCGATTGGTCCGGCAAAAATCCCACGCGCTATCCCGAGCCGGATGTGCTCGTGCTGGATCCGGCGTTCGCGAAATACAAGATTGGCAACACGCCCATCCAGCGGTTGTATCACAGTTCCAAGATGCTCTGGGCCGAGGGGCCGGCGTGGAATGGGGTGGGGAAATATCTTTTGTGGAGCGACATCCCGAACAATATCCAGATGCGTTGGCTGGCGGAAGATGGGCACGTCAGCAAGTTCCGGCATCCGAGCGGTAACAGCAATGGCAACACCTTTGATTTTCAAGGCCGGCAGATTTCCTGCGAGCACGGCAACCGCCGTGTGGTGCGTTACGAGTACAATGGCAAACTCACCGTGCTCGCCGACAAGTTTGGCGGCAAACAATTCAACGCGCCGAATGACGCCGTGGTACACCCGAATGACGGCAGCATTTGGTTTACTGATCCCGGATATGGCAGCCTGATGAATTACGAGGGCAACAAGGCCAACACTGGCAGCGTGCAGCCGATACAAAAAGAAGCGGTTTATCGCATCGACGCGATGACGAAAAAGGTCACCAAGCTCACCGATGAGATTTTCAAACCCAACGGCCTGTGCTTCAGCCCCGATTACAAAAAACTCTACGTCGCCGATACTGGCTCATCGCACTATCCCAACGCGCCAAAAAACATCAAGGTGTGGGACATCGTGAACGGCGTGAGCCTCAAGAACGGCAAAGAATTTGCCAGCATGAAACTTGAGATGGAGGAAAAGGACGCCACCGGCGCGGTGCAAAAAGTCATCAAAGCCGGCATGGCCGACGGCATCCGCTGCGATACGGATGGCAACATTTGGTCCAGCGCGGGCTGGGTGGGCGACGGCTACGACGGCGTGCACATTTTCGAGCCAACCGAGGGCAAACGCATCGGCCAGATTTTGCTGCCGGAAATTTGCAGCAACGTCTGCTTCGGCGGCCCAAAACGCAACCGCCTCTTTATGACCGCCAGCCAATCACTCTACGCCGTCTACGTGGAAACGCAGGGGGCGCATATTACGTAAAGGGCGGCGGCTATTCTGCCAAATCGGCGATAATCTTCGTGAGCAAATTAGGGATGTACGATTTGCCGCGGGCGGGAGTGTTCCTGGCCTGACGCGGAAGCGCGCGGATGGTAGCGATGTGTTTGCGCGCGCGTCCGTCAAGTGCATCCAGCGCATTGAGGGCAAGCATGGCAGTAAAGTGATCCTGCTTTGAGCCGTCGGCGAATTTCAATAATACATCAATGGCGGTATTCACGTCGGCGGGTTTTTTGCTGAACCGCCCCACTGCTTCGGCGGCGGTACACGCTACGGCGGGGGATTTGTCACTCATCGTCTCGCGCAAGAGCGCGCCCCAAGTGCCGTTCACCGCAGCCTCGCCGCGAATCACAAACGCCATCGCCGCCCAATAACGCACGGCGCTATCTTCATCTTTGAGCAGCGCGGATAGTTTCCAGCCGGTGGTGCCTTTGCCCGATGCAATCTCGGCCGCTTCTAGCACGCGCTCCATCGGATAGAGCTTGTCGTTATGCCCCATATCGTACGGGGCGCGCTGGCCGCTACGGCTGTGGATTTCGCCCTCGGGAAGAAAACCAACGTCACGGATTTTCACCGCCAAATCGCGCTGCGCCTTTCGCAATCGCTGGAGAATTTCCGCGTGCTTTTTGGAATCGGCCAAGTTGTTGACCTCATCCGGATCAGCCCGCAAATCGTAAAGCTCCTCGGCCGGTTTGGGCCGCCAAAACTTCGCCTGTGTCTCATTCAATTTGCCCGCGTGATAGCGATCATGCCAAACCTGCGTGGTGGGTGTCTTGAACATGTAACTGATATACTGCCCATAAAT
This sequence comes from Verrucomicrobiota bacterium, assembly GCA_015660155.1. Classification (GTDB taxonomy): domain Bacteria; phylum Verrucomicrobiota; class Verrucomicrobiia; order Limisphaerales; family UBA1100; genus JACNJL01. Next base: position 1,311 of record DQLO01000260.1, on the reverse strand, counting down.
TTTGTGCGGCATATAATTGCGAATATAAATAAACCGCTTGTCGCGCACCACGCGCACCATATCATAACGCTCATCCATCCGCCCGCGGAAGCCGTAAATAAACGGCTGCTCCGGCACCGCGTGATCGCCCATAAAAGCGTGGCCTTGGAAATGCGCGGGCGGTTTCACCCCCGCAAGGCTCAACAACGTGGGCGCAAAATCAATGAACCCCACCAACCGATCACTGCGGTCGCCCGCTTTGTAATCCGACGGCGCGAGATGCTTCCACTTCTCCGGCACAAACAAAATCAGCGGCACCCACAGCCCGCTATTATAAGGCCAACGCTTGCTGCGCGGCATCCCCGAGCCGTGGTCGCCGTAGTAAAAAACAATCGTGTCCTCCGCTAACCCGGCCTCCGCCAGCTCCTTCAAGTTTTGCCCAGCCCGCGCATCCATCATCGTGATGCGATCATAATACTGCGCCCAATCCTTCCGCACCTCCGGCGTGTCCGGATGATACGCCGGCACCCGTACTTTTTTTGGATCATGAATCACGTTCACCTTTGGAATCGCATTCCGAATCTGGCTCTCGTGACTAATCGTGTGATTAAAAATAGCAAAGAACGGTTGGCCCCTCGGCCGATTCTTCCAATGCGCCTTGCGCCCGCCCGCATCCCAAACTTGCCCCGCCTTAACCAGATTAAAATCCTCCTTCGAACTATTCGTGCAATAATACCCCGCCGCCCGCAGATACTGCGGATACATCAAAAACCCTTCCGGCAACCGCGTACTACTCCGCATATGCTCTGCCCCCGTGCTCGGCGGATACAACCCACTAATCAAAGTCGTCCGAGCCGGCGCACAAACCGGCGCCGTAGACCAAGCATTCAAATAAATCATCCCCCTCCCCGCCAAAGCATCCAACTTCGGTGTCTTTGCAAAAGAATCCCCATAACAGCCCAAGTGCGGCCCATTGTCTTCGCTAGTAATCCAAAGAATATTCGGCAGCTTCTGCTCAGCAAAAGTTTGAACCGCCAAGACGCCAAGACACCAAGAAAGAAGAATGAATCGTGAAATCCGCATACCCCGATCTCTGCAGAGGAGGGCGGGTTCGTCAATGTTTGTTTTTTGTTGGTTACAGGCGGCGTTGGGCCAGTTCTTTGGGGTTGGGGAGCCGGACTGCATTTGCGATTCTTAATCGCTTTATGAGGCGGATGAAGTGCCAGCTTAAATCTAGTTGGCCGGGGGTGAAGCCGTGACGGGCGCTGGCGGGGAATGCGTGATGGTTGTTGTGCCATCCTTCGCCCAGGCTGAATATCGCCACCCAAAAAT
>DQLO01000062.1 GCA_015660155.1 Verrucomicrobiota bacterium | reverse complement strand
GGCCTCTCGCGGCTGGATGAGGGGCGCAAGGCGGATGAGCCGTGCACGATTGTCATTTTTGGCGCGAGTGGCGATCTCACCGTGCGCAAGCTAATCCCGGCGCTGTTCCACTTATATAAAGACGGGCAGATGCCCGAGCCCTTTCGTGTGGTGGGTTTTGCGCGTCGGGAAAAGACCGATGCAAGTTGGCGCGAGGAAATGAAGGCCGGCATCGAGCGCTTCTCGCGGTCGCCAAAAGTGGATGCCGCGCAATGGGATGCCTTCGCGGAAAATCTCTTTTACCATCGCGGCGATCTGACCGACGCCAAGGCCTACGCCAGCTTGGACAAGCGGTTGGCAGATTTCAAAAATGAACAGCTCGCCAATAATCTGATTTTTTATCTCGCCATCTCGCCGAGCCTTTTTGGCGATGTGGTGGATCATTTACATGATGCGAAGTTGCTGCAGCGGTGGGCCGAGGGCGACGAATTTTGGCAGCGCGTGGTGGTGGAGAAACCCTTCGGGCACGATCTGCAATCCGCCCGCGAACTCAACGCCCAACTGGTGAAGCACGCGCGCGAGCGGCAGATCCTTCGCATCGATCATTATCTTGGCAAGGAAACAGTTCAGAACATTATGATGTTCCGTTTCTCCAACGCCATCTTCGAGCAGCTTTGGAATCGTGAAGCCATCGAGCACGTGCAAATCACCGTGAGCGAAGACATCGGCGTGGGCAGTCGCGGCGGTTATTTCGAGGAAGCCGGAACGATGCGCGACATGATGCAAAACCATCTTCTGCAAATCCTTTCGTTGGTGGCGATGGAGCCGCCGCCCTCGCTGGCCGCCGAAGATATTCGAAATGAAAAAGTAAAGGCACTCAAATCCATCCGCCCCATGACGCCCGAGGCGGTGGCGCAGCAGGTGGTGCGCGGCCAATATTTTGCCGGCACGGTGAATGGTGACACCCGCGTCGGCTATCGGCAGGAGGAACGCGTGGACGCGGAGAGCAACGTGGAAACCTACGCCGCACTTAAGCTCTTCATCGATAACTGGCGCTGGAGCGGCGTGCCATTTTATTTGCGCACCGGCAAAAACCTTCCGCTGCGCGCCAGTGAAGTACGCGTGCAATTTCGGCCCACGCCCAACGTGCTCTTTGCCGCGCAGGGCGACCTCGATCTGGATCGCAACGCGCTGACATTGCGGCTGCAACCGGACGAGGGAATTTCGCTGCGGTTCAACGGCAAAGTCCCCGGCACCACCATCGCCACGCGCCCGGTGCGAATGCACTTTGGCTACGACGCAGAATTTGGCGCGTACACGCCCGAAGCTTACGAACGGCTGCTGCTCGAGGCGATGGCGGGCGATGCCACGCTTTTTATTCGGCGCGATGAAGTGGAAACCGCGTGGCAATTCGTGGATGCCATCCGCGCCGGTTGGGGCGGTGAGGCGTTGAGCAACCGCGAATTTTATGCGGCCGGCACATGGGGCCCCGTGGCGGCGGAAGACCTCCTCGCGCAGGACGGCCACGTGTGGCACAACCCCCAGCCCGCAAAATGAATCCCACCCTGCGCCCCTTCGCCACCGCCGAAGCCCTCGCCCACGAAGCCGCCACGCGCTGGCTCAGCGCGATGGATCAGCGCGAAAAATTCACCGTGGCGCTTTCCGGCGGACGCATTCCCAAATTGTTGTACGCGGCGGTGGCGGCGGAAGCTTCGCCGGAGGCGTTTGCGAATGTTCATTTTTTTTGGGGCGATGAACGCTGTGTTTCGCCAACGGATGAAGAGAGCAATTTCAAACTCGCCGCCGTGCGATTGTTCTTGGCGATGAAAGTGCCGGAATCGCAAGTGCACCGAATCCTCACCGAACGCGGCGAAGCCTTTGCCGTGCAACAAGCCGAAGCGGAGATTTGCCGCATTGCGGATTTGGATGACGCCGGCCAACCGGTGCTTGATTTAGTATTCCTCGGAATGGGCGAGGACGGTCACGTGGCTTCGCTGTTTCCCGGTGACACCGAGGCGTTGGAGTCTCCATCGGTTTATCGTGCCGTCACCGGCCCCAAACCGCCGCCGCGCCGCATCACGTTGGGCTATCCCGCGCTGGCCGCCGCGCGCGAGGTGTGGGTACTCGCCGCGGGCGAAGGGAAACGCGAAGCCTTGCGCGCCTCACTCGCGCCCGATGGCGACACACCGCTCGCGCGGGTTTTGCAAAGCAGGACACACACGGAGATTTTCACCGACTTCGTTTTAGCGTAGCCTCCGCGCATGGACGCCACCGAACCGGAAACTGATCCCAACGCCGCCACCGAAATCATCCGCGATTCGCGCCTGCGCAGTGTGCTCAAGGCGCTGAGCTGGCGCGTGCTGGCCACGCTGACCACCATCGCCATCGCGTATTTTATCGTGAAAGACGTGAAGGTCGCACTCAAGATTGGCGCGGTGGAAGTGGTGGCAAAGATGTTGATTTATTATTTGCACGAACGGGCGTGGGCAAAAGTGCCGCTGGGAACGGTGCGGCGCTGGACGGGCGCGGAAAAAAGTTGATGCAAATCTTCGCGCGCGGCGGCATGATTTTTCCATGCGATTTTTGATTGCCGTGTTGCTGTTGTCGTTGCCGTT
>DQLO01000049.1 GCA_015660155.1 Verrucomicrobiota bacterium | reverse complement strand
GGCGCGTTTGGCTTTGGCGGCGGCGGCTTTCAGATCTTGTGCGGCGTTTTTTAATGACTCGGCCATCTCACCCATCTTGGCGTCGGCGGTGGCTTCGTCTTTCTCCTGAGCGGCGGACTCGCCTTGGGCGGCGGCTTGTTGCAATGCTTTTTTGGCATCGGCCAATTCCTGTTCGGCGTTGGCTTCGCCTTGTTTGGCTTGTTGCTCGATGGGCGGAATCTGCTGCTCGGCCATTGCCTTGGCGGCGGCGGCGAGGGCTTGGGCTTCGTTGGACTTTTCCTGTTGCGCGGCGGCTTCGGCGGCTTTGGCTTGCTCGGCCATTTGGGCGGCTTGTTGCGCGGCGGCTTCGGCGGCTTTTTGGGCGTCCTCGGCGGCTTGTTTTTCTTCGGGAGTGTTTGCGTCTTTGGCGGCCTCCTCGGCTTTGTTGGCGGCGGTTTCCAGTTGGGCGGCGGCGTCTTTCAACGGTTGCTCCATGGCGGCGGCGTTTTGTTGGGCGGCGGCTTGGTTGAGGGCTTTGGCGGCTTCATCGAGGGGGGCTTGGGCGTCATCGGCCTTGGCTTCTTTGGCGTCTTTTTTGATTTCCGGAATTTTTACTTTTGCCAATTGCGCGGCAGCGGCGGCGAGTTGCTGGGCGTTCATCGGCGCGGCGGAGTCATTGGGCAAAGGGTCTTTTAATGCTTCGGCGAGTTGTTGTTGTTCCTTGGCGGCGGTTTCCAAATCCTGATTGGCGTTTTGCAGAGATTGCTCGGCGATGTTTTTGAGTTCGTCGCGCATCACCGGATTTTTGGCCAGCTCGGCCTCCAAATCCTTGAGGGCTTCGGCGGGCGGTTTGTTGGCGAGCTCCATGAGGCGCTCGAGCATTGCGAATTGTTGGTCGAGCGCTTCCTTAATGCCGAGCGCCTCTTCCTGCGCGCGCAGGGCGGCGCGGGTTTCAGCGGTCTCGAGTCGGCCTTCCTCAAGGTTTTTGTAATGCTCGGCGAGTTGGGAAAGATTGGCGGCGAGTTGCTTTTGCGCCTTGGCGGCTTGCTCAAGGGATTGCTGCTGATCCTCGGGCTTGGGATTGGCGGTGGATTCCTCGAGGGCATTGGCGGCGTCGCGCGGGGGTTCGTGCAACATGGCGACGGCGTCATCGGCGTCGCGCGCGCGTTCGCGGCCTTCTTTTTTGGCGAGGTTTTGCTGGTTGGCATCGCGACGAAGTGCCTGCTGCATTTGGGCGATGCGTTCGTTGAGTTTCTTTTGTTGAGCCAGTAAATCCTTGGATTTTTCAGTTTGGGCGTTGTGATCTTCCTTCACTTCATCGGCGAGATCGCCGGTGGTTTTTTCCAATCCCTTGGCTTCCTTGGTAAGATTTTCGAGCACTTCACTGAGGCTGGGCGCGGCGATGAGCAGGGCCTTGCGGGCGGCGGCCAGCTCGGCGGCGGAGAGCTTGCGCGCGCCGCTGACGGTGCCTTGGATTTGGTCGAGCGACTTGTCCACGGACTTCAAGGTGCGTGGTTTGTCAGCAGCGGATGCCATCAGGACGCTGGCGAGCAGCGTGATGGTGGCCATGTGTAGGTTGAGGATACGTTTCATGGCTTTGTTTAACATACTACTCTTTCTTGGATTTCTCAATGAGATTTCTTGGATTTCTCTATGAGAAATACTCCGGGATTTTTTGTGCGGCCTTTCATCTCTTCGCCGATGGCGTCGGCGGCCCCGCCACGGGCGGCGGCTTCCAGTTCGGCTGCCCCTTCCAAACCGGCATCGCGGAGCTGTTGCGGCGTGGCGCTGAGTTGTTGGCGCAGCCATTGCCAATCGCGCGGGCGCAGTGAATTGGCATCGGTGGCCTTGGTCTCCCAACGCTCGCGATGGGAGAGCGCCTTGATGGCGGCCTCGATGAGGGCGAGTTGATGGGCGACTTCCAAAGTGTGCATCGCGTCGGCGAGGGTGTTGAGCTGTTTGGCAACGGCATCGGCGGCGCGTCCGGCGTCCAGCCCCGCGCGCACCGCACCCAAGGCGGCGGCGGCGCGGGAGGTGTCGCTCACGAATGCGGGGTCTGATTCCCGGCGGGCTTCCTCGAGCAGCGCGCGGCGGCGCAGGCGGGATTGCGCGGCTTTCCATTCGTGTTCAAGGCGCGCCTGCGCGAAGGCATCGTTGGCGGCGGGTTTGAGAAATGGTTTGTTATCTTTTTTCGCTTTGGCCAAATCGCTTTCGGTTTGTTGGCGTTTCAAAACCGCAGCGCGAACTTGGCGGATGGCGCCGGCGGCACCGTTGTTGGATTTTTCCAATTGCGCGCGCGCGGTGGCGGCTTGTTTGCCCAGTTTGTCGGCGAGGGGCCGCAGCGTGTTTGCCGCTTGCGTGACCGCTTGGCCCAAGGCGCGACCGGCGGGAAGCAAAGTGGCCTCGGGCGGTGCTTTGAGTTTTTCCACCAAACTTTCGCGGGCGGTTTTCAATTGGGTTTGCAACGCCGTGACTTTGTCCGCCTCGCCGGTGAGGCGCTTGGCCAACTCGCCGAGTACGGCTTCGGCTACTTCGATTTCCTTGGTGACACTCGCTTGGCGGCGGGCGAGGCGTTCCCATGCTTTGGGATCCTTTTCATTTTCCGCCAGCCGATGCATCGCGACGGCGGCGCGCGAAACGTAATCGAGTAAGTCCAGCGCCACAGCGGCTTCGTCGGCGGCGAGCCAGGCATTTGCCGCGCGCCGCACGCGGTTATTGGCGGCGGTGATGTCCTTCAATAAATCCGCGAGGCCCGCGCTGTGGGCTTTTACTTTGGGATCCACCACCGGCGCGGTTTGCAGCGGGGTGAGCTGCAGCTTGGCGCGCGGGAGCCAATCGAGTTCCAAGCGGCCGCCCACGCGACCGAGCAAGGTGAGGCCCGCCGCTTCGCGTCCGGCGTGCACTTTGCGCAGCGCAGTGGGAAGGCGCCGACCCGCCAGCGCCCACGTGCTTTGGACAGCGGCGAGGGCGGTGACGGCTTTGGCGGCTTTGTCGCGCCGTTCCACATCGCTGCCGGGGAGCAGCATCGCGTCCAAATCGTTGGGGAAAATTTCGGTAAACTTTGTCGTCGCATCGGCGGCGGCGTTCACCACGGTCACCCAATTGCGCTGGTCGTTGAGCGCCGCCACGCGAGTGGCCTCGAACAGGGCGGAATCGAGCGTGAGCGTCACGGCGCGAGTTTCGGCGCGGTTGCCGGCGTGGTCGATGGCGACGAGTTTGGTAAGCACGATGTCGCCCGGCTTGGCGTTGAGTTTTAGCAAATCCCAATCGAGCTGCACCGTGTGATTGGTCGCGGGCATTTGCGGGATGGGAATGGCGTTGGTGGTCCACGCGCCGGTGTTCACGCGGACGAGTTGATGCAGCTCGCGCAGGCCGACATCGTCCTCGGCTTCGCCGATGATTTGCAAAATATCCTCGGGGCGGGCGGTCACGTCCTTGGCGGGCGCGGTGAGGCGTATTTGCGGCACGAGATCGGGCTGGGCGGTGAGGGAGTATTGAGCGCGATGTTTGTTTTCTAAACCTTCGCCGGTGGCCACGTGCACGGTGTACGCGCCATTCTCGGTGAGCGTGATGCGGCGGCTCCATTCGCGCGGTGAGGCGCTGTTGGTGAGGGTAAAGGTGTTGGTGCTGGTGGCGGTTTGGATGTGGAGCGCGGCTTCGGCCACGGGTTGATCGAGATACACGGTGAGCTCCACTTCGGTGCCGGACAGCGCCGTGAGATCGCCCGCCTCCTCGCGCAGGGTGACGGGCTTGCGGCCGGAATATTTTGGGAAATGATAAACTTTTGTGAAACTAATGACGTGCGGCCGGCGGCGCGAACGCAAGGTGTACCAACGCGACACGGCATCGCCCGCGTGCACTTGATATTCGATGAGATCCGCCGTCATCGAAATGGCGGAGGTGAATTCGCCTTCATTCGCGGCGTCCCCGTCCATCGAAATTTCCTGCCGCGTGCCATCGGAAAACTCCGTGATCAGTCGCGGCGCGGTTTCCAGCGCGGGGCCGGTGACCTGCACGCGAATGGAAACCGTATCACCCTCCGGCGCGGTGGAATCAAACTCATCCGGCGCGAGCAGCACAATGCGGTTGCGCGAAACCCGTTCGAGATTGGCCGTGGGCGCCAACGCGCGCAGCAGCAACTGCCGACCCGAGCCGGTGGATGCCAAGCCCGCCACGACCGCCAGCACCATGCCCGCGCCGACCACCCATCGCCGCACGCGTTTGCTTGGCAACAAGCCGTCCATTTGCACGCGCTGGATTCGGCTCGCCACGCGGTCCTGCAATTTTTTGCGGAACACCGGCGAATCCATTCCTTCATCGTCGCCGGCAAGTTCTACGGCGGAGAGCAGTTCCTTGCGCAGCTCGGGCGCTTCCTCTTCGATCATCGCCGCGAGCGTGCGTTCATCGAGCACCCGCAACAATGGCCGCACGCAGGCGAACCACCCCACGATGAGCGCCACAAAATACACGCCGCCGCTGAGCATCCAGCGCGTGCGATCTTCCATCACGAAAAACCAATCCGCGCAAGCCAGCAAAAGCAGTCCACCGAGAAAGACAATCAACCCCGCACTCGCCCCGCGCAGAAACTGCAGCCAACGAAACCGCCCGCGGAACGCGAGCAACTGGCCGTGGATGATGGGGTTAATGGATTGTGACATGATTCAGACTAATCCCAAACGCCGCCGAATAATCCATTCCGCGGTGAGCAATAAAATGATTGGCACGAACCACCAGTAGCTTTGCCAAAGGGGAAGCTCGGTGGTGAGGGTGCGGCCGTCGCTGTAGGGGCTGAGGGCTTCGACGAGACGATGCATGTCTTCCTCGCGATAATAGGCGCCGCCGGAATCGCCGGCCATTTGGCGCAGCAACAGCTCGTCGCAATGCAAAAGCCCCAGCTCGCCAAAGGGATTGGCCGCCACGGTGAAGGCGGTGTGGGCGAGGATGGCGTCGTTGGGAATGCCCGGCACGCGCACGCGCACTTCATAATCACCCGACTCCAGCGGCGCGGATTCGCCGCGGAAGGTGAAGGACTGCGGATCGGCCTTGAGCGGCAGCGTGCCGAATAGTTTGCCGTTGCGGTAAAGTAACGCCTGCGGTTTGAGGCCGGGCTTGGCGGCGAGCGCGGGATCCTGAATGCGCACGCGGATCTCGGCGGTGTCGCCCACGTCGTACGTGGTGTCGCCAGAATCCAGCGCGATATGGGCGTCCTGCACCGCGAAGGGCGGCTCCATAATCCACTTGGCGATTTGGTTCCAAAACTTTTGGTGATACAAATCGCCGACGTTATAACGCCAACGCCACGATTCCTCGAAGGCGGAATATAAAACGCGGCCCGCGCCATAACGGCGGAAGACCAGCGCGGGCACGGCCAGTTGTTGGCCGAGCATTACCTCGAGCAACACCTCGGAGCCGGGCAATTTTTCAGTCACCGCGATCCAGCGTGGGCCGGGCAGTTCACTCCAAATGCGGAGGTTGTTGGCGGTGTCGCCGGAGAGTTGATGCGGCGCCTGCGAACCGCCCGCGCCGCGAAAGCGCCACGTCATATCCATATTGCTGACGAAACGCGGGCCGGCAAACCGGACGGGAAACAGCGGCTGCAAGGTGCCCGCCGCCAAACGCGAAAGGCGCTCCTGCCGGCCATCGATGAAAATCAGCCCGGCACCATTGAACTGCACCGCGTCCTTAATCCACTGCAACTCCCGCGCGGCGAACAGGCCCGACGCCACGTCGCCTATAATGATCAGTTGATATTGAAACAACAATTCCCGCGTGGCGGGGAACTGCCCCATCGCGTTGCCGCGCGTGAGTGTGGGGCGGTTGTTCACCCATTTGGGCAACATGATATTCACCTTCCAACGCTCATCGCGCTCGAGCAGATTTTTCAAATAACGCTGTTCCCAGCGCGGCCGGCCGTCCACGTACAACACGCGCGGTTCTTGCGTCACCACATTCACGCGCAACGTGCCCACGTTGTTGTCGTCTTTCATTTCGCCTTCGATCGGCGGCACGACCACTTGAAAAGTCAGCGGCAAATTGGTGTGGCGCAGGTTCCGGTTTTGCGCGGCCTGCGCGGCGGCCACGATATCTTTCACCGGAAAATCAAAAGGCAACACGCGCCGCTTGCGGGCGGTCACATAATCGCGTTCCCAAACCACTTGCCCCTCGTGCTCGATGCGCACGGTGAACGGCTTGCCCGGCGGCATCCCGTCGTGAAGAATGATTTTGCCGGTCACGCGCGCGTCCGGATAAATATCGCCGGGGCCTTCGGCCTTGAGCACGGCCAAATCGCGCGCGGGCTCGGCGGTGCCAAGGCCCACTACGTGGATGGACACGCCGCGCTCCTTGAACATCCGCGCCATTTCCACTGACGATTCGCCATCGTTGTGTTGGCCGTCGGTGAACATTACCACAATTAGTTTCTCCCCTTCCGCCCCGCCCTCGGTGCTGGCGGCGATGTGGTGCATCGGCGCGGTCGACAAATCCGTGAGCAAATTCGTAGCCGCCACTTCCAACGTACGCGGCGCGGCGAGCAGTTCACTGTCGCCTTCGCCGGCGATACCGCTTTGCCACAGATTGAGAAACCGCTTGGCGGTCAGCGCGTACAGCTCCACGTGATGTTTGGTTTCCAGCTTGTCCACCAAACTTTCCGCGCCGCCGAGCATTTGCGTTTCCAACCGCGTCCAGCGCGG
>DQLO01000373.1 GCA_015660155.1 Verrucomicrobiota bacterium | reverse complement strand
TTGTACGGCCGAGTTTTGCCGTGGGTGATTTTATAGATGCGGCCGCTGGTGCGGTGGATGCCGTCGTTCTCGTGGCACTCGCCGATGTCCGACCAGTCGAGCACGTACACGCCGCCGTCCGGGCCGTAGCTTAGCTCGATGCCACGGAACCATTTGTCCTTCGTCTTCATGAAGTCCGGCGCATGCTTGCCGACGTAGCCCGCGCCTTTGCGATGCAGCATGTCTTGATTCATGCGCAGGCCGTGGAAGTTTAAAGTGAACAAGCGGCCGCGGTATTTAACGGGCCAGTTGTCGCCGAGATAAATCATCATGCCGGTGTGCGCGTGGCCGCCTCAGGCCGCGTCGGTGCCGGAGGTCATGCCGGTCTTTTTCAAATCAGCCCACTTCTCCTTGCCGATGTCCCAGTGGAAATGGTCGGCGGTTTGCTGGATGAGTTCGTAGAGGTGCTTGTCAAAATGTTCGCCGTACATGCGCTGATAGCGCGCGCCGGGAACGACGTGCCAGAGATGGCCGATGACGGTGTTGATGAAAAACAACTGGCCGTGTTCATCCCAGTCGTGTCCCCAGGAATTCGTTGTGCCGTGGCAGACGACCTCGAATTTTTTGCGCGTGGGATGATACCGCCAGATGCCGCAGTTGATGGGTGTGCGCTTGGCCTTCGGCGTGCCCGGCGTGCCGACCAGCGACTCCGCCAAAATCCCGTGCCGCCCATAGAGCCAGCCGTCCGGCCCCCACTTGAGGCCGTTGACGATGTTGTGCCGCACTTTATCGTTTTCAAATCCATCGAGCACTGGCACCGGTTTGCCGTCGGGCACATCATCGCCGTTGCGGTCCGGGATGAACAAAATTTCCGGCGCGCACGCGGCCCACACGCCGCCGAAACCAATCTCGATGCTTGTCAACTGACTCGCGCCGTCCCAGAAAATTTTCCGCTTGTCGAACACGCCGTCATGATTCGTGTCCTCCAAGATGATGATGCGATCCTTGAGCTTCTTTTCAAAATTCGTTTCCCGCTCGGCGTAGGTGTAGCACTCGGCTACCCACAACCTTCCGCGCGCATCCCAAGCCATATCGATCGGTTGCTGCACCATCGGCTCGGCGGCGGCCAGTTGCACGCGAAAGCCCTTGGGCACCGTGATCGCCTTGAGCGCCTCGGCGGGTTTGAGAAGTGGTGTGGAAAGCTCTTGCGTGTTGAACGGCGGCGGGGCCTTGGGTGCGGCTGCCAGCAATGAGTAGCTGATAGCAAATATGAATAGTGTAGAATGGTTCATGGGAGAATCAGACGCCGGGCCGTTGTTCCCGACAACGTCTATTGTTTACAGTGTGACTCTTTGACGCCCAGCCGCTTTCTTTGCCTTGGGTTCAAAGCCTTTTAGCGTCTTGGTATTCGGTTTTTGCATTCCGATTTTCAGGGTGTGTTTTCCTTTGGAATAAACGCGCGGTTGGAAGCGGTTGTTTTGGGCTCGGACGGTGTAGAGGACTTCGCCGGTTTTTTCTTCGATGACTTGGATGACGGGGTTTTGGCCTTTGGCAAATTGCAGCTCGGGCAACCAGCCGGCGACTTTGCGGCCGTCGTTGGATTCTTCGGCTACGGTGATGGGCCAGCCGGGGAATTGGGATTGGTCGCCTTCGGCTACATCGCAAAAGCGCGGCCAGCATTCGAAGGTGATTTCGCGCGTTTTTTTGTTGAAGCGCGCGATGCCGTAGCCGTCGGCGCGTTTCTTTTCGTCGTTGCGGTTTTCGGGGTTGGCGTAGGCGAGCATGGAAATTTTGTTGCCGAGGCCGTCTTTGAAATCGCCGGTCCACGGCAGCGGACTGTTCGGCACGGGGTTCGGCCCCGCCTTTTCATCGAGCGGATGCCACCAACGACCATAAATGGTATTCACCAACGCAGGCCCGGTGAAGCCGTACGGGCCGTCGCCGTATTCTTTGATGCCGTGTTTCACAACGACGGCGAGGTGTTGATCGCCGCAAAGGTGCACGGCGCGGGCGCGCCGGATGATTTCCAGCGCGCGGCGGCTCGGCGTTTGCGGCCAGCCATTGCAATCAAGATCGGCCAGTAATCGGCTCTTCGGGCCGCCGTGCATATGGACAGCGCCGCAAAAGGCGGTCTGCGAAAGGACGCATTTCATTTCGGCGTCGGTCCAGTCGTCGGTCCAGTCGTTGAGGAATTTTTCCTGTCGCGGGCCGAGCAATTCCAATCCGGGCAAATCGATTTTTTTGGGATCGTATTTCGGATCGTTAATGGGATCGGGGCGCGGGCCCATCTTCGGGATTTTGCCGGCGGGGCCGCTCTTGAATTTGCGGTCTTCGAGAATAGCAAAGTCCACGCCGCCGACGTTTAGGCGCGTGTAGTACACGCCGATGTTGCGTTGCACGGGCTTGGGATTGGCGGGGTCGGGGAGGTTTGAGGTTTGTTGGCGTTGGACTTGGTTTACATATTTCACCGGATATTTATAACCGCCATCGGCGCCGCCGTTGAGCTTGGCTAGTTTGCCGCTCTCGCCCCACACATTGCCGTGGCCTACGTCGTGATCGTCGGGAATGCAAATGGCGGGGCGATCGCGAATGATGTCGCGG
>DQLO01000110.1 GCA_015660155.1 Verrucomicrobiota bacterium | reverse complement strand
GCCGCTTTCGTATTGAGCGAGCAGCGGGGATTGGTTGAGGAAAGCGTCCAGCGCGGGCACGTCCATTTGTGTGCGCGGGGCCATGCGGCGCACGAAGATTCCGTAATCAAAATCGAGCAGCACTTTGCCAATGTCGAACGCGGCGACTTTAATCATAGCAGCTCACGTCGGCCTTCGAGGGCGCGGCTGAGGGTGAGGTCGTCGGCGTATTCCAAACCACTGCCGGCGGGCAGTCCGTGGGCAAGGCGGGTGACGGTGACGCCTTGTTTCCCCAAACGCTGCGCGAGGTAATTGCTGGTGGCGTCACCTTCCACATCGGTGCCGAGGGCGAGGATGATTTCGTTGACGCCGGTCAAGCGGCCTTCCAGCTCGGCGATGCGGAGGTCCTCGGGGCCCACGCCGTTGAGCGGGGAAATTTTGCCGCCGAGCACGTGATAGCGACCCTTGAACGCACCGGATTTTTCGACGTTGATGACGTCCACTGCTGTTTCCACCACGCACACGGTGGCGGCATCGCGGCGGTCATTGGTGCAAAGCGCGCACGGCTGATGCTCGGTGAGCGCGCCGCAGGTTTCGCAAAGCTGAATGCGATCGCGCGCGGTGAGGAGGGCATCGGCCAATTGCTGGACTTGGCCGGATTCGCTTTGGACGAGATGCAACGCCAGCCGCTCGGCGGAGCGCGGGCCGATGCCGGGCAGTTGACCGAGCGCGCCGACCAACGCCGCCACGGGTTCGGGCAGCGAATTCATCGGAGTCATCATTGACATCGGCTAACCCAATCCCGGCATATTAAAACCGGAAGTGATCTTGGCCATCTCCTGTTGCTGGATGGCTTGGCCGTCGGCAATGGCTTTGTTGACGGTGGTGAGCAGCATATCCTCGAGCATCTCCACATCCTCGGGGTCGAGCGTTTCGGGATCCAGTTTGATGGACTTCACGCTGCCATCGCAGCACGCCACCACCTTCACCGCGCCGCCGCCGCTGGTGGCTTCCACCGTGCGATCGGCCATCGCGGCCTGCATTTCCTGCGCTTGTTGCTGGGCCTTCATTGCCTGCTTCATTAGCTTGTTGATACTTGCCATAAATTTTCCTCCGGTTAAGTGCGCACATCCACAATGTGGCCCTTAAACACTTCGAGGGCTTTTTTGATGAGCGGATCGTTTTTGAATTCATCCATATCCACCGGCCCTTTCGATGGCTTGGGTTTGGGTTTCTCGGCAGGCGCGTCGGTGGAATGAGGCGCGGCTTCTTCCCGCACTTCCGCTGCGGGCGCAGGTGCGGGTGCGGTCCAGTTAGCAGGGGTGGCGGCTTTGACCAATCGCACTTCGCGCACGCCCTGCCCCAGCTCGGCCATTTTGGCCTTGAGGGTTTTGAGAGTCTTGGGGTTGTTGGCCAGTTCCAAAGCGTTTTCCTGCCCGGGCGGAAAGCCAATGGACAGCACGCCGCTTTCCACCGAATCCAAATGCGCCTCCGCGAAGTTGCCTTTTACAAACGGCCCGAGGCAATCCATCAACGCAGCCCAAAGCGCGGGGCCGCCGGTGGGCGCGGGCGCAGTTTTGGCTGCGGGAGCATCCGCCACCGGCGTTGCGACAGCCTCCTGCTTTGCCACGGCCACGGCCGGTTTCGATTTTGCGGTTTGCTTGGGCGCGGGAGATTTCGCGGTGGGAACCGGAGCAGCACTGCCGCCTTCGGCGCGGAGTTGTTGGAGGTGATCGAGCACGTCATTGAGGCTCATCGCGCTGGCGGCGTCGATGGCTTTCATAATGCTCATCTCAACGAGAATTTTGCGCGAGGCCGCGGCGCGCAATTGATATTCGCATTCGGCAAACACCTCGAGAATGCGCGAGGCCGCTGCGGCATCGGCCAGCTTGGCTTGCTCGGCGAGCGCGCTTTGCTCCGCCTCGGAAATTTCCAGCAACGCCACGTCGCCCTTGGAAACCTGATACACCATTAAGTTACGAAAATGATTGAGCAAGTCGCCCACCAACCGGCGCAGTTCCTTGCCGCCGCTGGTCAGCTCGTTCAACTCGCGCAGAGCCGGTTCGGCGTCCCCCTTCAAAATTGCATCAGCCAATGAAATTACTTGTGCCTGCGAAGTGAGGCCGAACATCGAGAGCACATCGGCTTCGGTAATTTTTTCACCACAAAAACTGATCAACTGATCCAGCGTACTCTCGGCATCGCGCATACCGCCATCCGCGCCACGAGCGATGGCCTGCAACGCGGCGGGCTCGACCGTCACCTTTTCCTGTTTCGCGATGTGGGTGAGGTGCTCCACGATTTTGGCAACTGAAATGCGGCGCAAATCAAAACGCTGGCAACGCGACAAAATGGTGGGCAGCACTTTCTCCGGCTCGGTGGTAGCGAAGATGAACTTCACGTGCGCGGGCGGTTCCTCCAGCGTTTTCAACAGCGCATTGAAGGCGGCGGTAGAGAGCATGTGCACTTCGTCGATGATGTAAATTTTGAAGCGGCAACTCGCCGGCGCATACGGCGCGGTGTCGCGCAGCTCGCGCACCTGCTCCACGCCGTTGTTGCTCGCGCCGTCAATTTCCAAAACATCCAGCGCGCGGCCTTGGGTGATCTCGATGCAACGCTCGTCGTCGTCTTTGAAATCCACCGTCGGGCCATCGGTCGCATTGAGGCATTTGGCGAAGATACGGGCGATGGTCGTCTTGCCCGTGCCGCGCGGGCCGCTGAAAAGATACGCGTGCGCGATGCGCCCCGAGGCGATGGCGTTGCTGAGCGTTTGGGTGACGTGCTCCTGGCCGACCACTTCGGAAAACCGCTGCGGCCGATACTTTCTCGCTATGACTTGATACGACACTTCAATCCGTGGTTGGGAAATTCAAATAGGCCAGGGTGACCACGGCAGATGCGGGGCAAGCTACCGTTGCTGCCTTCCGGCCCTGGCGGAGTTCGCAAGCCCACATTCCATGGGCCCTGACGCGCCGATAATGACGCCGCCGGAAAGGAGCGGCAAGCAGATTCACAAGAACCCTATTCCGCGCTGAATTTATGCACCGTTGTGGTGCGATAGGTGTCGCCGGGCTCGAGGATGGTGTTGGGGAATTGATCGTGGTTCACCGCATCGGGATGGTGTTGGGATTCGAGGCACACCGCGCCGCGATGGGGATAGGTTTTGCCCGCCTTACCGGTTTGGCCTTTCAAAAAATTACCGCTGTAAAACTGGATGGACGGTTGATCGGTGGAAATTTCCAGCACGCGCCCGCTCGCGGGGTCTTTCAATTTCGCGGCAAGCCGTTGCTCGCCGGCTTTGCCGTTGATGACAAAGTTGTGGTCGTAGCCTTTCCACGGGGTGTCATCGGCGGGGATGCGATCGCCAATGACGTGCGTCGTG
>DQLO01000066.1 GCA_015660155.1 Verrucomicrobiota bacterium | reverse complement strand
CGAGTTTATCAGCCACCGGACGCAGGCTCATCGCCGCCACGCGCTCGCCCTTGGGCCGGCCAAGATGCGCGGCAAGGATGATGCGCGCGCCTTTTCGATGAGCGTCTTCAGCGTGGGCAACGTGGCACGGATGCGGGTGTCATCATTGATGACCATCGTGCCGCCGGATTTCTCCATCGGCACATTATAGTCCACCCGCGTAAACACGCGTTTCCCCCGTAAATCCAAGTCGTTAACCGTCAATTTCGCCATAAGCGGGCGCGGAGCATAGCGCAGCGGGTGGGCCGATAAAAGCAGAAAAACTGGGATTTTCGCTTGTTTTAGCGAACCTGCAAAAAATCCATCGTTTTGCTGAAATCTTCCGGCAAAGGCGCTTCCAGCGTGAGGCGTTTACCGCTGGCGGGGTGGTCGAAGCCCAGCGAAAAGGCGTGCAGCATTTGGCGCGGGGCGGTGTAGCCGGTGGCTTGGGTGAAGGCGCGCGCGGGGCGGCCGCCGTAGACGGCATCGCCCACCACGGGGCAGCCGAGGTGCTGCAGGTGCACGCGGATTTGGTGCGTGCGGCCGGTGTGCAGCGTGGCTTCCATCAGCGCGGAGTGATTGAGTTTTTCGAGCACACGAAAATCCGTGTGCGCTTCGCGGCCATTGGGGGTGATGGCGATTTTTTTGCGATGCACCGGATGGCGCGCCAACGGTTCTTTCACGGTGTACTTTGTTTTTGACGGCTGGCCGTATACGAGGGCGTGATAAATTTTAGTGGTCGTGCGGTCGGCAAACTGCGCGGAGAGCGCGAGGTGCGCGGGATCATTTTTAGCCACCACGATGCAGCCGCTGGTGTCTTTGTCCAAACGATGCACGATGCCCGGGCGCGCCACGCCGCCAATGCCAGTGAGTCCGCTGAGTTGGTCGCCGCAATGATGCAGCAGTGCGTTCACCAATGTGCCGGTGGCGTGGCCGGCGGCGGGGTGCACTACGAGCCCGGCGGATTTGTTGACCACCAACAAATGGTCGTCCTCAAAAATAATTTCCAGTGGGATGTCTTCGGGCAGTGCCTCGGCGGCGATGGGTTCAGGCCATTCGATGGTGATCGCCTCGCCCGCGCGCGGGTGGTGGGTGGCTTTGGTTTGTTCGCCATCCACTTGCACGTCGCCGTTTTCGATGAGGCGCTGGAAGGTGCCGCGCGAGGTTTCGGGAAAGTGCTCCTGCAAAAACTTGTCCAGCCGCGCCTTGGGCTGTGAGGTCTCGACGCGCAGTGTTTCGCGCCGGCTCATACCTCTTTCAAGGGACGGCTTCGCAGCTTGGCCCACAAAATGCCGCCGGCAATCACCAAGCCGATGCTGATGATTTGGCCGGGGGCCAGTCCGCCGAGCGTGTTGCCGCGTGGATCGTCACGCAGAAACTCGATGCCAAAACGGATGACTGCGTAGCCCAGCAGATACGCGGCGAAGATGTGGCCGTCGAATTTGCGTTTGCGAAATAAAAGCGCCAGCCCAGCATAGAGCGAAAAATTCAGGAGCGATTCATAAATCTGCGTGGGATGCACCGCGTCCGGATGGGTGGGGTGGCCATCGGGAAACGTGATTGCCCACGGTAACGCGCAGGTTTTGCCATAGCAACAGCCGGTCATAAAACAGCCCAACCGCCCGAAGGCGTGCCCCAATGCGATGCTCGGCGCGAGGGCATCGAAGGTGGCCCACACGGGCATTTTTTTCACGCGCGTGAAAATGATGATGGCGATGCTCGCGCCAATGAGCGCGCCATGGAACACCAAGCCGGAGCGTTGGAAGAGCAATTCCTTGAGTGGCTTGCCAGTGTCGCCTTCGTTGATGACGTACAGCAGCTTGGCGCCGACGATGCCGCAAATGAAAATCCACAGCACGAGGTTCGAGAGATCCTCCGCGTTGAGGCCAATCTTCATCCCGCGCCGCCCAGCCGTCCACAGCCCCAGCATAAAGCCCGAGGCCAGCAAAATGCCGTACCAATGAACCGTCAACCCGCCAATCGTAAATGCAACCGGATGCACGCGGCACGTTAATCCGCGCGCCAGTCGGGAGCAAGCTTGGCTTATTTGGCTGTATGCTTGGCCGGTTTTGGGGTAACCACGCGCGGTGTTGACGTTGATTGAGGAAGTGGAGGCGCACGCGGCGGAGCGGTTGGTGTTGGCGGAGGGCCAAACGCCGGCGGCGGAGCTGGCGCGTTACAAGCGTTTCCTCAAGGACGAGGCGGCGCGGCTCAAGAAACTGCATCGCGGCGGCGGTCTCGGGCGCGAGGTGTGCCGCGCGCGGGCGGCGGTGATGGACGCGCTCATCCGGCATTTGCTCGACACGGCCATCGGGCTTGCGCCTTTGGGAAAATTCAAATCGCCACCGGCCATCGCGGTGGTGGCCATCGGCGGTTATGGCCGCGCGGAACTGAATCCGCAAAGCGACATCGATATTCTTTTTCTGTGTGACGACCGTTTGCTGGCCAAGCCAAAGCCGGAAGAATTTTTGAAAAGTATCACCGACACGGTGTTGTACACTTTGTGGGATGTGGGCCTGAAGATTGGCCACTCGGTGCGGCGTGTGCGCGATTGCGTGGCGGAGGCGAACAAGGATATGCTAAGCAAAACGGCGCTGATCGAATCGCGCCGTGTGGCTGGAGATGAATCGTTGTTTGAAAAAATGGAACAGGCCGTCCACGCCAAATGCGTGAAACCGCACGTGACGGATTACATCGCGGCGCGGTTGGAGGATCAGGCGGCGCGGCGCGCCAAGCACGGCAACGCGGTGACGATGCAGGAGCCCAATATCAAAAACGGCTGCGGCGGCCTGCGCGATTATCAAAACCTGCATTGGATGATGCACTTCCGCGAGGGGTTCCGGATGATGGAGGATTTGGAGGCGCGCAAGGTGGTGACCAAGGCCGAGGCGGAACGGTTGGAGGCGGCGTATTCCTTCCTGCTGCGCGCGCGCAACGAGCTGCATTATCAGATGGAACGCCCCGTGGAGGTGCTTACCAAAGCCGTGCAGCCAAAGGTGGCGTGGCGACTGGGCTACACCAATCGCTCGCCCGCCAAGCGCTTGGAGGCGTTTATGGGCGATTATTATAAGCACGCGCGCCACATCGATATTACCGTGCGCGCGATTGAACAACGCCTCGCGCTGGTGCCGCGGCCGGCGTGGCAACTGGCACTCGGTCGTTGGGTGGGTGGCCGCAAGGAACAGGTGATTGATGGGTTTACGATCGAGGACGGCGCGATCAATACGACCAACCGCCGCGTGTTTCGCGATCAACCGCGCAAGCTGATGCGCGTGTTTTTGCTGATGCAACGGCACAGCTTGCGGTTGCATCCGGATCTTGCGCAAATCATTCGCCAACAGGTTTGGCTGGTGGATCGCGCCTTTCGCGAGGACCCGCACGTGCACGAGACGTTTCTGGAAATCCTCAATCATCCCGGCGCGGTCGGCCGCATTTTGCGCCGCATGCACGAGCTGGATTTGTTGGGCAAATTTTTGCCTGAGTTTGGCCGGCTGACGTGTCTCGTGCAGCACGAGTTTTATCATCAATACACCGTGGACGAGCACACCCTCGTGTGCCTCGAAAAGCTCGACGGTTTGTGGGAGGAAACGTGGCCGGACTATCGCCGCTACCACGATGTGTTTGAGGAAATCGAGCGGCCCTCCACGCTGTACCTCGCGCTGTTGCTGCACGATTCGGGCAAGGGCATCGAGAGCGACCGTCACGAACGCGAAGGCGCGCGCGTGGCCGAACACGTGGCCGATCGCATTGGGCTCGATGAAGCGGCAGCCGATAGTTTGCAGCTCATCATTCGGCATCATCTCACAATGGTGCAGGTGGCCCAGCGGCGCGACTTGGAAGACCCACAGGTGATCGAGCAGTTTGCGGAGGAAATGGAGACGGAAGAAAATCTCAACCTGCTGATGCTGCATACGCTGGCCGATTCGCTGGGCACGAGCAATGATTTGTGGAATGGCTTCAAGGACACTTCGCAGTGGAGTTTGTTTTGGAAAACGCGCGCGCTCTTCCGCGAAGGCCCCGTGGCCGTGCGCGCGGAGGAAGAGGAACGCGCCGAGATTGAGGCCGAAGTCACCAAGCTCGTTGATGACAAAGTTCCCGCCGAGGAAATCACCGCGCACTTTGAGCAACTGCCGATGCGTTACTTTCGCGCCTCGCCCGCCGATGAGATCGCCGAGGACATCGGGTTAGTGCACGAATTCATCCGGCTGCAAATCGCCTTTGACGATCGAATGCTCGAGCCCGCCGTGGAATGGCAACGCGACCGGGATCGCGGCTATGCCGTGGCCAGCATTTGCACGTGGGATCGCCCCGGACTTTTCAGCCGCATCACCGGCGTGCTCGCCCAGTGCGGCTTGAATATTTTAAGCGCGCAGATTTTCACGCGCGGCGACTCGATGGTGCTCGATCATTTCCGCCTCACCGACGCCCGCACCGGCCAGTTGCCCACCGGCGAACAGCGCGCGCAATTCATCGAACGCCTCAAACCCGCCCTCGCCGCGCACGAGGATCCCGATCTCGACCTCGCGGAGCTTCCTGATTCCGGCATCGAATACACCTCGCTCACCGGCGAACACATCCCCACCGAAATCTATTTTGACAACCGCTCCAGCGCAGAATTCACCGTGCTCGATCTCGAAGCCGAGGATCACGTGGGCCTCCTCTACGCCGTCACACATACGCTAAACGCCCTTGGCCTCACCATCGAACTGGCCCGCATCAACACCGAAAAAGGCGGCGCAAACGACAGCTTTTATCTCACCGACATCGATGGCGAAAAAGTAGAAGACGAAAGCCGCCAGCAATTCATCACCACAATGCTCCGCCACGTCATCGCCGCGCTGCACGAGGCTTGATCAACCCTCCAACAACGCCATCGCCGCCGCTTGGCCGCCGTTGTGGCTGAGGCTGACGTGGACGCTTTTGCCGCCTTGTTCGAGCAACAGAATTTTTCCGCGTCCGTGCAATTTCACCGTCGGGCGGCCTTTGGGTTGGTGAACAATTTCAATGTCGTGCCAGCCGAGTTGTGCGCCGATGCCGGTGCCGAAGGCTTTGCTGACCGCTTCCTTGCCGGCAAATCGCGCGGCGATGCATTGGGCGGGGTCGTTCTGCGAGAGGCAGTATTTAATTTCCGCCTCGCGCAGCACGCGATTCAAAAACCGCTTGCGCCAGCGCTTGCAAATCTTACGGATGCGCTCCACTTCCACAATGTCGATGCCGGTACCAAAAATCATCTACGATAGCCTTTCATCAGCCGCAACATTTCCTTCACCGCCCGCGGCAAACCCACGCTCACGGCGTGGCTGATAATGCAGTGGCCGATGTTCAATTCTTCCAAATGCGGCACGGCGTGCAGCGTGGCGAGGTTTTCGTAATTAATTCCGTGCCCCGCATTCACGCGCAGGCCGAGGCTGTGCGCGTGCTCGGCGGCGGCGATGAGGCGGTTGAGTTCTCGCTTGCGCGCGCGGACATTGCCGAAGTGCTCGGCAAACAGGCCGGTGTGCAGCTCAATAAACTGCGCGCCCGATTGTGCGGAGGCGTCCACTTGTTTGGCGTCGGGATTGATAAACAAACTGACTTCAATGCCGGCCTTCGCCATTTTTTTGCAAGTGCGCTTGAGCGCGGGTAATTGACCGGCCACATCCAGACCGCCTTCGGTGGTGATCTCCTCGCGTTTCTCGGGCACGAGGCAAACGATTTCCGGCTTCGTGCGTAGGGCGATGCGGACCATCTCGGCGGTGTTGGCCATTTCGAAATTGAACCGCACGCTCACCGCCTTACGCAGCGCGGCGATGTCGGCATCTAAAATGTGGCGGCGATCCTCGCGCAAATGCGCCGTGATGCCGTGCGCGCCCGCGACCTCGGCGGCGATGGCGGCGTCCACCGGCGAAGGCTCGCCGCAGCGCTGCCCGCGATAGCGCGCCTCGCGCAGCGTCGCGACGTGGTCGATGTTGACTCCCAACTTAAGCACCGGGACACGCTACGCAAATTCCTCCGCCTTGCCAACTCTGCGGTGTGTGTTAAAAATCCGTTGTGAAATTCCCGATGCTCATCATCGCCGCGTTGTTTATGGCGGGCGTGCTGATTGGCGAATGGATTTTGCTCCCGCCCGAAACCGTGATGGTGCTGGCATTTCTGGCAGCGGGCGTGGCGCTGGCCGCCGTGTGGCTGGGCCAACGCTGCGATGGGGCGGTGGCAGTTCACGTGGGATTTCTCGATGACCGCCTCGGGATGGCCTCCGGCGTGGCCGATGCCGTGCGGCAAGTGGCGTTGATTGCCGCGATTGTGCTGACGGGTTGGGCCAATTACGTGCGGCAGACGGCGCCCATTTCACCGAATGATCTGCGGCAGCTTATTCCGAAAGAGGGTGCGATTGTCACATTGCTCGGCGAACTCGCAGCCACGCCGACACGTCGGCGCGCGGGCGTGGTGGAGCGGACGTCACTACGCATTCGTGCCGAGAGCATTACCCAGCGAGGCCAAAGCCAACCTGCTCACGGCACGGTGATGGTGACGACGACTAATCAACTGGGCGAAGATTTTTACGCCGGCCAAATCGTGGAGGTGGACGGCGTGCTCATCCAGCCCGAGCACGCGAAGGCGCCGGGATTGTACGACCGCCGCGAAAGCCTGCGGCGGCGCGGTATTTATTTTGAACTGAATACCGACAAACTCACCCGCTGGAAACTCATCCCGCAAAGCCCATCGCCGCGCCGTCCACTGGCCGATCGTTTTCGTGCGTGGGCGCGGCACAATCTCAGTCGCGGTTTACCGGAGCAGGACGAAGCGCTGGAGCTGCTGTGGGCGATGAGCCTCGGCTGGCGCACTGCACTTACGGGCGAAGTGGCCGCGCCGTTCATGCAATCGGGAACGATGCATTTTTTTGCGATCAGCGGTTTGCACATCGGATTGGTGGCGGGAATTTTTGTGATTCTGCTACGAGTGATGCGCGTGCCGCGCGCTTGGGTGGGAGTGGTGGCGATTCCGTTGCTGTGGTTTTACACCGCGGCCACCGGCTGGCAACCCTCCGCCGTGCGGGCGACGGTGATGATGACGCTGATCCTCGCGGCGTGGTCGCTCAAGCGGCCGGTCAACATTTTGAACTCGCTCGGCATGGCGGCGTTTTTGATTTTGCTGTGGGATCCGCAGCAACTTTTCCGCGCGAGCTTCCAGCTTTCCTTCGCGGTGGTGTTCAGCCTCGCACTCGTGATGCCGCCCATCGTGGAGCGTCTGCAAACGGGCGTGCGGCCGGATCCATTTCTCCCGCGCGAGCTGTGGCCGCGCTGGCGGCGTTGGATTTTGGAGCCTTCGTATTGGTTGGTGGGCGCAATCGCCGTTTCGTTTTGCGCGTGGCTCGCATCGTTGCCGTTGATCGCACATTATTTTCATTTGTTTAACCCCGTGGCATTGCTGGCCAATGTGCCGGTGGTGGCGTGCGGCACACTGGCGTTGGCGAGCTGCATGGGCAGCTTCATCTGCGGCAGTTGGCTGGAGCCGCTCACGGTTTTGTTCAATCACTCGGCGTGGTTTTTTATGAACTGCATGATGGCCATCAGCCAATGGACGGCCGATCTCCCCGGCGCATGGCAATACGTGCGCGTGCCCGCGCCGTGGATGATGGCCGGTTGGTACGCGGTACTTTTCGGCGTGGGCACGGGTTGGTTTTTCAAACCCAACGTGCGCCGGTGGGCCTTGGGCGGCGGCGGTGTGTTCGTGGTTTTATTGGTGGCCAGTTGGCAAACCGACCGGCAGGAAGTGCGCCTCACAATACTGCCGGAAGGCCCGATGATTCACGTGGAGGCAAGCGCGCGCACATCCGGTTTACTCATCGACACTGGCGACGCGATGGCCGTCGAGTACACCGTGCAGCGTCATTTGCAAACGCGCGGCGTGGATGCCTTGCACGCGGTGGCACTCACCCACGGCATCGGCCATCACGTAGGCGGTTTTACCAATTTGCTGGTCGCGCAACCGCTGGAACGCGTGTATTTGAGCCACGCCAAGTCATCATCCAGATTTCAAAAAATGGCATTGGCTGCGATGGCAGATCGCGAAGGATTAAAAAACGTGATCTCTGCGGGAGGCAAAATTGGCCCGTGGACTGTGTTGCATCCGGCGAAGGCCGATGATTTTTCCCGCAGCACGGATGATGCGATGGTGCTGCGGGGCGAATTTCACGGAGTGCGCGTGCTGCTGCTTTCCGATGTGGGCCCCGATGGTTGCCAAGCGATGATGGCGCGCAATGTCGATCTACAGGCGGACATCGTCGTTGCCGCCATCCCCAGCTACGGCGAACCGCTGAACCCCGGATTGCTGCGCATCATCAACCCCAAAGTAATTATCATCCACGACAGCAAATACCCCATCACCGAACGAGCGTCGGTTGAGTTGTTAAACAGATTGCGTGCTAGCGGTGCCGAGGTTTTTTCTGTGCGAAATGAAAAAGGCATTTGCTTGACCATCGCACGCGGCGATTGGCGCTTGGAGAATTCAACAGGCGTGTTGTGGCGTAGCCGTGAAAATTAGCAGGCGTTCAGGCGTTTGCCGGTCGCACAAAAATGCCGAGCCCGATGCAGCCCAAACCGTTTAGTAGCAAAAATGCGGAGGCGAGGATCGCGAGGGCTTCGGTGGTGCTGGCGTGGAGTGGGAGAGTGTCGCCCTCGGAGCCGGGGCGGATGTCGTAGCAGATCATTTTGTGGTCGTTGCGGACATAGAGTCGGCCATTGGCAAGGGCGGGATTGTTCCAGGTTTTGCCGGGGAGGGCGGGGAGGCGGGTGATTTGTTGGTGGGATTCGGGGGTGGCTTTGGCGAGGGCGAGGTCGCCGTTTTCGCATTGGATGATAAGGTGGCCTTGGGCGAGCAAGAGCTGGCCGTGGCCGTAGTTGTCGCCGCGCCATTGTTCTTCGCCGGTTTGGGCGTTGAGGCAGACGAGGTAGGCGGCGTTGTCGCCGTCGCCATCATCGAGCCCGTAGAGGTGGCCTTCGTGCAGCACGGAACTGGTGAATTTATTTTTTAGGTTTTTGTTTTCCCACACGAGCTTGGCAGGAAATTGGTCGCCGGTTTTTTCAATTTCGATGAGGCCGCAGCCGGTGCCGTAGCCGGCGCTGATAAAAATGTGTGTGTCATCGACCAAGACGGGTTGGGCGATGTTGTTGTCGTAGCTCACGGTCCATTTTACTGACCACAAAATTTGGCCGTCCTCCAGCGAGAGTCCTTGGATCGCGCGGCCGGCACAGAGCAGGATTTGCTCGCGCCCGGCGAGCGTGGCGGTGATGGGCGACATATACGCCTGCTTTTCGGCGGCGGAACGCCAGAGGACTTCGCCGGTCATTTTGTCCAAGGCAAACACCGTGTGCTTGGCCGTGCCCGCGCGAGCGCCGGTGGTGATGATGAGTTTTTCGCCGGCCACCCACGGCGAAGCGCAGGTGCCGAAGGGGAGGTTGCGCGTGCCGAAGGCGTCGTAAATGTTTTTGTGCCAAATCACTTTGCCGGTGTCGGCGGCGAGGCAATGGAGTTGGCCTTCGGCACCGAGCGTATACAGGCGGCCGTCATCCCAAGTGGGCGTGGAGCGCGGGCCCACGCCGCCCATCGCGGATTTGTCATTGAACTTGCCGCCGTACGCGTGCCGCCACAGGCCGCGTCCATCGGCGAGGTTGTAGCAGGTGACCACTTCGCCTTCGGCCCATTGCTCGAGCGTGAAGAGCCGCCCACGCGCGACGGTCATTGAGGCGTGGCCGCCGCCGACTTGGGTGGACCACGCGGGCTTGGGCGGGGCGGTATCCCAATCGGTACGGATGGCGGGGCCTTTGTAAACGCCATCGCGCCGCGCACCGCGATAGCCAGGCCAAAGCGCGGGGTCATCGGAGTTGGGTTTGCGATCGGAGTATTTCCAATCCGCATCGCTGGGCGCGGCGAGCACCCAACGGAGGTCGCCGGGCAAGCCGCGACCGTCCCAGTCCACGCGCGTCCAGCCGGCTTTGGTCATCAGCAAAATGCCAAGGATAAATTGGATGAGCAGAAAGAGGAGCACCATCACCGTCTTGCCGCCGCGCCACGGGAGGCGATACCGCCACAACAGCCAAATGGCCAGGGGCGGGCAAAGGTAGCTGGCCAGATGTGGGGAGAGGGGCGGCTCGGTGTCGCTCATGGGCGGAGTGTAACCGTGTGGCCGTCGGGGGCAAACGTTTTGGCATCTGCGCGCGGAATGTTTACACTCCGCGCGTGGTCAGTCCATTTCTCACCGCCGCATGGCGCGACTTGCTTTTGCTGAATTGGCGGGTGGATCCCGCGCTGCTTGCGCCGTATCTGCCGGCGGGCACGGAGCTGGATTCCTGGGATGACGCGTATTGGGTGAGCCTCGTTGGGTTTCGGTTTTTGGACTTGGCGGTAAAGGGTGTGCCGGCCTTGGGTCATCGCGATTTCCCGGAAATCAATCTGCGCTTTTACGTGCGGCGCGAGGTGGATGGCGAGGTGCGGCGGGGCGTGGGCTTTTTGTGTGAATTGACTCCGCGCCGAATCGTCGAGTGGGTGGCGCGTGCGGTTTACAATGAGCCGTACCAAACGCTGCCCATGCGCAGTGCCGTGACTGAAACGCAAACACAATACGATTTGGAACAATCCGATGAATGGCAAGGCATGGCCGCTCGGCCAACAGGCGATTGGCGTGCGCCGAATCCGATAGAAACATATTTAATCGAACATTACTGGGGCTACAACCAGCAAACCGATGGCGGCACGATGGAGTACGAAGTCTCCCATCCCAAGTGGCGCACGCGCCCGGCGGAGTTGGCGCGGTTCGATGTGGATGTGGAAAGCATTTATGGTTCCGAATGGGCGAAGG
>DQLO01000111.1 GCA_015660155.1 Verrucomicrobiota bacterium | reverse complement strand
CTACACGCCGGCTCGTGTCGGGGAGTGGTCGAACGACTGAACGCTCTTTCAGACGACTCCAACCTCGTGGCCAGCCAGTTGCGGCTGATCCTCAACCAGCGGCTGGTGCGCAAGTTGTGCGCGGATTGCTCCGGAAAAGGTTGCGCGTCTTGCTTCGGCTCCGGCCTACGCGGGAGGGTACCATTTTTGGAAATGTTGCACCTCAACGAAGCCAACCAGGGAGCGATCGAGGCCAAACGCCTGGCCAAGCTCGAACCGGACCTGTCATTCGAACAATCGCGCGACGACCTGCTTGGCCAAGCGCTGACGACCGAGGCTGAAATCAATCGACACTTACAACTATGAACACCGAGGAACTTGCCTTCATAAACCGGCAGTTGGCCGGGATGCTCAAGTCCGGCATCCCGCTCGAGGCCGGGCTGAAAAAGATGACCGAGTCGATGAGCAGCGGCCGGTTAAAGGATCAGCTAGCCCAACTCGGCAGCCGTCTCGAGAAGGGCCAGTCCGTTGAGCAGGCGGTCGAGGGGCTCGATCTGCCAGACACCTACAAGCGGCTGCTGGTGCTTGGCCAGGAAAGCCAGAGCATGCCCAAGGTGTTGAGCTGCGTGGCCGACTATTACGAACGCATCGGTACCCTGGCTACTCGCCTTCGTGGCTTGGCCATCTACCCGATGCTTATCCTGGTTTGCGGTTTGCTGGTGGCAGCACTGATGGCGTTTCTCTCATCAATGCTTAAAAATGATATAGCCGATCTAACCGACGTCCATAGAGGAGGCCGACCCAGGTTATCGGAATTTTTTGGCAGCAGTTGGAGTTCCATTTTCCCCATGGGAGTTTTTGCGGTGAGTTTTCTTTTTTATGTCATCGTGTTGCGCAGTCAGAAAATGCGGCGTTTTTTCAGCTGGAAAATCCCGATGCTGCGGGACGCCGCTCTCGCGCAGTACGCAGGGCTGTCCGAGGCCCTCTTAGCCTCCGGTGCACGACTGCCGGAAGTGATCGGGATGGTTCGAAAACTCGAGGCCGGATCGGCGATGGAGACCGACCTGGCACTGATCGAGCAGAACCTCGCCGAGGGACATGCCGGTTATGACTCGGCCTCAAGGGGATGCCGAACGATCCCGGACTTCTTCAACTGGATCGTCGCGCAGGCCGGCGAGGACATCACCGCAGGTTTCGGCCACGCACGAACCATTTACACCAGCCGTGCCGAGAGCAAGATGCAGGCGTTCCTCTACTGCTTCCTGCCGGTCAACATATTGTTGGTTGGACTGTTATTGCTTGTGTTCTTTATTCCGCAGTTCACCGCAGCTACTGACCTTCTCCAAATGATTGAGAGTCTGGGCGGGGCTGAATAACATTTTATCGTCAATGGACCTGACTTCCACAACCGCATTTATTTACATCTGGCTCAGTTTCCTCATCACTTCGATTGGAGTCGGATTTGCCGCCTACTATGTGCTGAGCGCTCCCTTCCGACGTATCGACTGTGCCAATCTTGTCGTCGAGTTGAACGAATTGGCTGTTGCCACTGGCAGCAATCCGGAAGACCTGTTCAAACAACTGGGCGGGCGTGGTCTTCGAGGAGTTCCCCATGCACGAAAGTTTACCCGCCTGAACGCCCTGATGCGGAGCGGCCAAAGCTTCATCGAGAGTCTGCGGGGGTTTCATTCACTGCTGCCGGGCGAGATCTTTGGCGCGATGGAACTGGCCCGCAACGAGCGCGGCTCGCAACTGCTGGCCAAGCTGAGCCGGGCACACCTTGAGGATGGCGTGTCGCGTGCGCAGAATTCCTTCAAGCTGTTTTCATCGAGCCTCCTTATTCTCATACCAACAAGCCTACTGATCGGTATTGGGGCGATGAATTTCATCATGCCAAAATTCAAGGATGTATTAGCGGACATGCTTGGCTCAGGGTTGCCTGAGATCACTGTGTTTTTATTGAATTTGCATGACACCGGGTTGGCTATGGTCATCCCGACGCTGCTGATTGTGTTTGTTGCCTTCCTCACGGTGGCACATCTCTTTGGCTTGTCGGCCTCCCACGACACCGGTTCGCTCCTGAACCGGCTGTTCAGTTGCCTGACCTGGCTGATGCCGTGGCGGCGAAACCGGATCAAGCGCAACTTCATCTGGATTTTTTGTGAACTGCTCGACAACGGCGTGCCCGAGGCGGAGGCGATCGAGACCGCCGCTGCCGCTACGAAAAACAGTATCGTTCGCGGTCGGGCAGCCAAGGCGGCGGGCGACCTGCGCAATGGCCAGCCCCTGGCTAAGGCGCTGCGCCGGTTCGACCGGCGGGCCGACCTCGCGTGGCGGGTCGAGAATGCCGGGCACGGCAGCGCCACCTTCCGCGAGACGCTGGAAGGCTGGACCAATCACCTGTCCGCACTGGCGTACAAGCAGCAACAGTCCGCATTCTACTACGCGTTTACCCTGCTGACCCTGTTCAACGGGCTTTGTGTGTTATGCATTGCACTGGTGATTTTCTTGCCCCTGGCAACATTGATTGAAAGACTTAACTTGGTATGACCTTAACCCAAACAATCCGCCTTGCAAGACGCCGGGCCTTCCTGCAACTGGACGTTGCGGTCGCCATCACCGTCCTGGCACTGGTGTTCATTCCCTTAAGCATTTCCAGCTCCGGTGACCTTGATTTGGCTCGCCG
>DQLO01000213.1 GCA_015660155.1 Verrucomicrobiota bacterium | reverse complement strand
CGGCGGTTTTCCGCGAAGGATTGTTCGTCTAAACCGACCATCATCGGGACTTTTTCGCCTTGGCTCAGGGTGCGCAGTCGCTCGGCGCCCACGTTCATCCGCGACAGTTCGTCCACCACCGCCATCGCCCGGCGTTCGCCCAGCGAGAGGTTGTAATCCTCCGTGCCACGCTCATCGCAATGGCCTTCCACCAATAACAGGTGCGTGGGGTTTTGGATGAGATGTAGCGCCACGAGTTTGATTTTCTCGAAGTCATCTGGATGCACCGCCGCGCTGTCGTACTCAAAATGCACGGTCAACGCCGCAAACGCTTCGCGGTCTTCCATCTCTTGGCCGGTAAACCCTTGGCCCTGCTCGTTGAGCAAACCCGCGTTGTTCGGGTTGATGGGTTGAATAATGGGATTCACAAACGGCTGGCCGCCACCGGGAATAGTAGTGCCGCCGGGAATTTCCCCACCGCCGATGGGTGTGGGAACCGGAAGCGGAATGGGATTGCTCGCCACGATGGTTTTTTGGCCGGGGATGGTTGTCAATCCTACCGGCTTCTGTGTTTTACAACCCACGGCCAGCAGCATCGCCGCCGCGCCCAGGGCTGTTGCATTGATCAATGCGATTCGTTTCATAATTTTCTCCTTTTAGTTTTCCTCCTTGGGGTTGGTGTTTTTGCAACTCTCGCGAGCGGCAAAATTTTTACGCGGCAAAGCGACCGCGCCTCCAACCCCGGAGACGCGCCGCGCCGCAAAACTCACTGTGCCTCAATCGCCTTAGGGCGTGACCGCGCCGGGAGTCAAATTGATCCGCTGCGGGGTCGCTCCATTTGCGGGAGCCGCCAGAGGCACGTACAACACAAATTCTCCACGCCGATTGGCCGCAAACGATTCCTTATCGCTACCCTGCACGATCGGCATTTTTTCGCCCATACTTTTGGTGGCCAACCGGTTGGCCGTCACGCCCAGTTCGGAAAGCGCCTGCGCGATGGCCTGCGCCCGGCGTTCGCCCAGCGAGAGGTTGTAATCCTCCGTGCCGCGCTCGTCGCAATGGCCTTCCACTTCCAGCAGATGTTGCGGGTTTTGAATCAAGTACTCCGCCACCTTGGTGATGTTCGGCAAATCTGTCGGCTGCAGTTCCGCGCTGTCATAAGCGAAATGAATTTTCTGGAATGCGTCGCGCACAATCTCGTGCTCACCGGGCAATCCCAACGGGCCAAAGCCAGGGCCGGGAGTGATTTCGGGGCCACCGGTTCCACCGCCAGTGCCGCCCGGGCCCAAGCCGGTGTTTCCATTTCCGCCGGTGCCACCGGTATTGCCGTTCCCGTTGCCTCCATTGGTGGCCAGTGTTTTGCCGGGGATATTCGTCACATCCGTGGTGGCGGATTTACATCCATTCGCGGCCAATGCGGCTAATGCAGCCACGACGGCCAATGTTTTTAGATAGATTGCTCCTTGCATAATATTCTCCTTTTCTCGCACGTCTCGCATGCGTCCGTTGAACGCACTGGTTGAGTTCCTCCTTGTTGGAACTGTTTAAAACTTTACTGCCACGCGGGCTGTCCCACGCCGCCCCGAAGGGCTGGGAGCATCTTCACCTGTTCAGTCGGTACGTCAAGTATCGCCATCCGTTTCTTATTCACGCCACCGGCGCGCCTTGTGAATATGATATTGCGGCTGTTGGCGGCCCACGCGGGGTCTTCGCCTTCGCAATAAATTTTCGCGTTGCCACCGGCGGCGGGTATGACGCCGATTTGAAAGCCGCCCCGCTGCTGGGTGAAGGCAATCCATTTGCCATCGGGTGACCAACTCGGCTGTGTGGGGCGAAACGCTCCCCGGGTAGGGATGGACACCATTTGCCCACCGCCTGCGGGAATTTTCACGAGCGTGTGCTTGCCACCAATCAGTGTGTGAAAGCAAAGCCACTGGCCATTGGGTGACCATGTGGGGCTGGATTTTTCTTCCCGCGAGCGGGTGAGGCGAAGGAGTTTTTCGCCTTTGATATCTTTCAAGAATTCCCATTTCGGCGGCGTAATATAAACGTCCGTCGACCGGCTTTTGCTAAGAATCAGTGCCACCAATCCGTTAGGCGCCATAGCGCCGCCGGTGTTCAATCCTTTGTATCGGGAAAACACTTCGCGCTTGCCGGTCTTCAGATTGTGCTTCACCACGGTGGTGTTTTGCAGGCCGCCGATGGTCATCCACGAAGTGTAAAACAACCCACTGTGATCGGGCATCCACATCGGGCTTTCGACGATCGACTTGTCGTTGGTCAACGCCACGGGATTGTGGCCGTCGAAATCGGATTGGAAAACTTCCCACTCGCGCGCGGCGGTTTTCATCGTAAACAAAATGCGGGTGTGGGCGATTCCATTTTGGCCGGTGATGGCTTTGATGGTGGCGTTGCTCAGCGCATGGGCGAGCACGCGGGGGGCGGCGCCGTTGATGTTGAGGTTGAAGCCAAAGTTGCCGGCGTTGTCGCTGAGCACGCCGGTGAGATTGTTCGGCCCGTTTTTTCCTTTCAACACAAAGGAAGCATCGCCTTTGGCGACAATTTTGCAGCCCATCACTTGGAGATCGAACGCCAGCACTTTGGCCACTTCACCTTGGTAGCCGATGAGCGCGATGGGGATCAGTTTGCCCACGTTGCCTTGCACTTGCAAACCGGCGGCCCACGTGGACGCGGCCATTGCGAACATTGAAAAGAGAACAGTGAATAATGGGAATATTTTTCTGTGATTCATTTTTTAACTCCTTTTTAACCTCCAATAATCGGCGTGAAATCCAAGATGAACGTCCGCTTGGCATCACGTGAACCCGACGGGAAAGATTTGCCCACGGACCTCACTTTGTCCAGTGCGCGTTGCACTGACTTATCCAGAGCCGCGTCGCCGGTGCGGCGGATGATGCGGGCGCTGATCACGCGGCCGGTGCGGTCGATGGTCACGGAAACCTCGGCAATACGCGTGCGCGCGAGGTTTTTGGGAATCAAGGGCTGCCATGCGCGGCGGTACACGGCGACGACGTGCTGTGCATAAGTCGCGAAGGC
This sequence comes from Verrucomicrobiota bacterium, assembly GCA_015660155.1. Lineage (GTDB taxonomy): Bacteria > Verrucomicrobiota > Verrucomicrobiia > Limisphaerales > UBA1100 > JACNJL01. The sequence continues at coordinate 7,846 of DQLO01000213.1, read as the reverse complement.
GGCGCGGTTGCTGCCGCTCACTTGCACCTTAATTTTGGCGGATAGATTGTTGAGGCCCTTGAGCGCGGTGTTGACGTCCTTGGCATTGATGGCCGGCTTCACCGGGCGAGGAGGATTGGGGCGTGTTTTGTTTGTGTGATTTTTTGTGTTGCCGATGTTTACTTTGATGTCGCTTGGCTTCTTGGCTGTGCTCTTGGGTTTCTTCGGCCGATTCGGTTTGGGATTCGTGGGCCGTGGCTTCGGCTGCACCTTGGGCGGTTTGGGCGGCGTCACTACCGGCGGTTGCACGACTGGCTTCACCGGCGGACGCGGCGGGGTAACTTCGGAATGCCGCGTGGCGGAGGGCTGGTTGATGTTCGGTTTGGTTTGAGGCGGCGTCGACGGGCTGAGGAGATCGTCCAGAATTTTAGGGGCAATCATGCTGAGCACGGGCGCCACCTTCTCGGGTTGGGTCACGAGAAATGCCGCGCCCAAAATCAGCACCGCCACCAGCAGCACGTGCAGACCCACGGACAGGAAAAAACATTTTCTGAGTAATCGGGTCATCGGTTGTCCTCCTTGGTTCGCAGTGAGAATTGAGTGAGCCCGTTTTTCACGCAGGCATCAATCACTGCATAAGTGTCTTTGTTCACGCCCTGTTGATCGGCGCGGATGTACACCACGGTCTTGGGGTTTTCTTTATGCGCCTGAATCAAGGCGGCCTCAAGCTGGGCGAGGTTCATCGGTTTGCGGTCAAACAAATAGCTGCCATTGCGGCTGATTTCCACGGTGCGCACATCGTTTCGATCAATGGCCAAATCAGTGGAGCCGCCTTCGGGCAACTCGAGCTTCATCCCCTGCTCGAGCAGTGGAGTGGCGATGACAAAAATAATCAGCAACACAAACGCGAGATCCAACATCGGCGTTACGTTCAAGTCGGCGAGGGTCACCAAGGGATTGCGTTTGGAAAAGCGCTTCACGATTGGGCCTCCGTTTCGGGCGGCAGCAAATCCGGCTGCACATCATCGGCATCATCAAATTCCACTTTGGTTTCATCCGCCGCTGCTGGCAAAGGCTTGGGTTCCACTCTGATTTCCGGTTCTGCGGCCATTGTTTTGAGGGGTTCGCGGGCGTTCACAGGCACGTCCTGCAAATATTCGGACTCGATTTTGGCGGCCAGTTCCTGCGCGAAATTATCCATCTCCACCGTGGCCACGCGCAAATTGTGCACCAACCAGTTGTAGCCAAACATCGACGGGATGGCCACGAGCAGCCCCGCCACGGTAGTCGCTAACGCAGCCGCCACGCCGGGGGCCACGGTGGTGAGTGAGGCGTTGCCCACTTGCGCGGCAGAACTGAATACGACCATCACGCCCCACACCGTGCCGAGCAATCCCATAAAGGGTGCGCCGCTCACGGCGATGGCGAGCAGGATCAGCCCCGACTCCAGCGCCACGGCTTCCCGTGCCACCGAGCTTTCGATTAAGCCCTTGATGTGTTCCATTGATTTCAACGACACGTAACGGTGCCGGTTGCCCTCCTTGTCGCGCAACCTTTCCTCCAGAGCCATGCAGCCCTCTTGATAGACGTTGAAGAGCGGACAACCCTCCGCCGAAATGCGGCGCTCGAACATAGAGAGTACGCGTTTTTGCCCGCGGAATTCGCTGTCGAAATAACGGTTATATTTTCGGGCGCGGCGCATCTGCCACGCCTTGGTGGCCATCACCGCCCAGGCACAGGTGGAGAACAGAACGAGGACGACGATGATCGCCAATCCCGGTCCTTCCAACTGTTCCCAAACATATTGGAACGTAGGCTTGGGCACGACCGGAGCCGAGCCAGCCGCTGCCAGCAATTGTAATGTGTTCATGCCTTACCTCCTTGAAAGGCAACTTCCTTGGTTCCGTTTCCATAACAAGAAACGAAGTTTTTGTCAACTTTATAGGGGTTATTCCTCCAAACACGACCAAAATGGCAAATACGCGCCGGGAGTCAAACAGAGGATATCAACAGGGTGTGAATCACTCGCACAAAAACACCGAGCAACTCAGCGGCGGCAAATTGAATTCCGCGGACCACGGTTGGCTGTGCCACGGGGTTTCCTCCGAATGAACGCCGCCGTGGTTGCCGAGGTTGGCGCCGCCGTAATGTTCGGAATCGCTATTGAGCGCCTCGCGCCACCACCCCGCGCGCGGGAGGCCGATGCGATAGCCCGCGTGCGAGGCGTTGCCGAGATTCAGCAACACCAACGCTTGGCGCGAGCAATCGGGAGTTTGCCGCACGAAGCTGGCCACGTTGGCGGCGTGGTCGGCGTTGTCCACCCAATAAAAACCTCCCTCGGAATAATCGCCCTCCCACAGCGCGGGCTCGTCGCGGTAAAGATGGTTGAGGTCCGCCACCCATTGTTGCAAGCCGGCGTGCGCCGCGTTTTCTTCCAGAATTTCCCACGGCACTTCTCCGTCTTCATTCCACTCCGTGCGCTGGCCGATCTCGCCGCCCATGAAGAGCAGTTGTTTGCCGGGGAACAGCCACTGATAGCCGAAGAGCAAACGCATATTGGCAAAGGGCTCCGCGTCCGTGCCGGGCATTCGGCCGATGAGCGAGCGTTTTTCGTGCACCACTTCGTCGTGCGAAAGCGGCAGCAAATATTTTTCCTGATGGTGATATTGGGAGGCGAAGGTAAACTTGCCTTGTTGCGCCGGGCGTTGCGTGGGGATTTTTTGGAGAAACTTGAGCGTATCGTGCATCCAACCCATGTCCCACTTGAGGGTGAAGCCAAGGCCGGCGGCGTTGGTATCACGCGTGACCCCCGGCCACGCGGTGGATTCCTCGGCCATCGTGACCACGCCGGGGAATTCGCTGTGCACCACGTGGTTGGTGTGGCGCAGCAACTCCACCGCCTCGAGGTTTTGATTGCCGCCGTGGATGTTCGGCGTCCACTCGCCTTTCTTGCGCGAGTAATCGAGGTACAACATCGACGCCACCGCGTCCACGCGCAAACCGTCCACGTGAAACACATCGCACCAAAAGCGCGCGTTGGCGGCGATGAAATTCTTGACCTCGGGCCGGCCGTAGTTGAACACCGCCGTGCCCCAGTCCGGATGCTCGCCGCGTTCGGGATCCGGATGCTCGAAAAGCGGCGTGCCGTCGAAACGCATCAGCGCCCAGTCGTCCTTCGGAAAATGCGCGGGCACCCAATCGATGAACACGCCGATGCCCGCTTCGTGCAGGGTGTTGATGAGAAACTGAAAATCCTCCGGCGTGCCGTAGCGACTGCTCGGCGCGTAAAATCCCGTGACCTGATAGCCCCACGAAGGATAGTACGCGTGCTCCGCCACGGGCAAAAATTCCACGTGCGTGAATCCCATTTTGCGAAGGTAATCCACCAAACGCGGCGCCAACTCGCGGTAACTGAATGACTCGCCCTCGGCCTTTTTCCGCCACGAACCGAGGTGCATTTCGTAAATACTCATCGGCTGCGAACGCGGTTCGGCCTCTTCACGCCGGCGAATCCAATCCGCATCGGTCCACGCAAACCGGCTGTTATCCCACACAATGGAAGCCGTCTTGGGCGCGATTTCGAAGAACAATCCGAATGGATCGGTTTTCTCCTGCAGCTCGCCATCGGCCGTTAAAATCTGAAATTTATAATGACTGCCCACCCCGCAGCCCGGCGCGAACAATTCCCACACGCCCGATTGCCCCAGCATCCGCATCGGATGATGCCGTCCGTCCCAGCCGTTGAAGTCGCCCACCACGCTCACCCGCTGCGCGTTGGGTGCCCACACCGCGAAGCTCGTGCCGTCCACGCCATCGATGCAGCGCGGATGCGCGCCGAGCTTTTCGTAAATGCGCCGCTCATCGCCTTGATTGAACAAATACAAATCGTCATTGCTGATGGTCGGCAAAAACGAAAACGCATCGCGCGTGCGCCATTGCTCGCCGTCGCCCCACGTGATGGCGAGGTCGTACGCGTAAATTTCATTCTCCTCTTCCAGCATCCCCTCAAATAAATCCGACTCGCCCACGCGCCGCAGCGCGATCACCGGCTTCGATGGCTCGTGCACCGGCACGGCCACCACCCCCTTCGCCAACGGCAACAGCGCGCGCACCACCACGCCGCCGCCCTCCAGCTGATGCATCCCCAGCAACTCGTGCGGCGCGGCGTGCCGCCCGTGCGTGATTGCTTCAAATTCAGCTTCAGAAATAATCATGCGCGAAAAATGCTTTGGAGTTGTTCGCGCAAAAGGCTCACATCGCCCTCCGTCCACACGACCTGATCCGCCCGCTCGATTTTTTCGGTCACATCCATTTGCGCCGCAATGCGCGCGGCAATTTGCGCATCATCCCAACCCCGTGCGCGCAGGCGTTCGCGCTGAGTGTTGCCCGTGCACGCTACGCAAATCACCGAATCAAATTCCCCTTCCGCCCCCACCTCGAACAACAACGGAATCACCACCACACCCAGCCGCACATTATCCGCGCGCCAAGTTTCCATCTGCGCCAGCCAACGCTCCCGCACGCGGGGATGGATAATGGCTTCGAGCTTCTCGCGCTCGGCGTCGTTGCCAAAAATGTGCGCGGCCATTTTCGCGCGATCCATCTCACCTTGGGCATTGAGGAAATCCGCGCCGAAAATTTCGGAAATTTCAGTGAGCGCCGGTTCGCCGACCGCCACCACTTCGCGCGCAACATCATCGGAATCCAGCACCGGCACGCCCTGCTCGCGGAGCAGCTTGGCCGCGGTGGATTTGCCCATCCCCACCCCGCCGGTGATGCCGATGACGCGCGTGCTCATGAGGCGCGTGGGGGAAGGTTGAGGTTCTGCACAATTTGAACCGTCGCGCGCGATCTGTTGAGCGTATAAAAATGTAGTCCCTCAACGCCATTCGCGATGAGATCGGCGCACTGCCGCGTAGCGTAATCGACGCCAAACTCCGCCACCGCCGCGTCATCATCGCCCAACTTTGCAAGCGTGTCCGTGATCTCCGGCGTGAGCTTCGAGCCGCACATTTCGGTGAACCGCTGGATTTGGCCGCCACTCAAAATGGGAATGATGCCCGCCAAAATCGGCTGCGTCACCCCGCGCGCGCGCAGGAAATCACGGAACGCATAAAAATCCGCGTTATCAAAAAAGAGCTGAGTGATCACAAAATCCGCGCCGCAATCCACCTTCGCTTGGAGCCGTTGCCAATCCACCTCGCGACCTTCCGCGCACGCAATGTGCCCCTCGGGAAAACCGGCCACGCCGATGGTGAAGTCATTGTGATCGCGCACGAAGCTCACGAGTTCGTGCGAAAACTCAAAGCCACCTTCCGGTTTCACAAAATTTTCCTGCCCCGGCGGTGGGTCGCCCCGCAACGCAAGAACATTGCGAACGCCACGCCGATGCGCTTCATCGAGAAACCCGCCGATATCCGCGCGCGTAGATCCCACGCAAGTAAGATGCGCCATCGTGGGCACGCCCTGATCGCGCTGCAAAGTTTCCACAATGTCGAGCGTCTTGTCCCGCGTACTCCCTCCCGCGCCATAAGTCACAGAAAAAAATGCAGGATCAATCGCCTTCAATCGCGGCGCAATCTTCCCAATCAACGTCGCTTCCCCCGCAGGAGTTTTCGCAGGGAAAAACTCACAAGAGATAACAGGTCGGCCAGCCTCCGCAGACTCACGGAGAATATCGCGAATAAATCGCATCGCCGCGATAATGAGGAAAACCAAGCCCCGCGGCAAGCTTGCCGCGCTCAACCGCCGATGGCGCTCATGGTTCGGGCGGGTTGTTCGAAGTCGGTTTCGCCGATGTGGTGGCGGGGTTCTTTTTTGAGGACGACGGCTTGGAGCCATTGGATGATGTCGGCGTCGGTGGCGTTGCCTCGGAGGAGAGGTTTGAGGTCGTGCTCGTGGAGGCTGAAAAGGCAGGTGCGGATTTTGCCATCGGCGGTGAGGCGAAGGCGGTTGCATTGGCCGCAGAAGGGTTCGCTGACGGGCGAGATGAGGCCGATCTCGCCCTGCCCTTTTTTGCTATTCTTAAACCGCCAGCGGGTGGCGGTGGCGGCGGCGTGTTCCATGCCGGCGGGCTCAAGGCCGAACGCGGCTTGGAGGCGTTCGCGGATTTCGCGGCCGGTAACGACGTGTTCGCGTTGCCAGGCGCGACCGGAATCGAGCGGCATAAATTCAATGAAGCGCATCGTGAGTGCTTCGTCGCGAGCGAATTGGGCGAGCACTTCGATCTCGTGATCGTTGAGGTCGCGAATGATGACGGCGTTGATCTTGATGGGCGCGAAGCCTAATTCCCGCGCGCGGGTGATGGCGGCGAGCAATTCACCGAGGCCATCGCGGCCGGTGAGTTTTTTGAAATTATCGCGGTCGAGTGAATCGAGGCTGAAGGTCACGCGGCGCAGTCCGGCGGCGCGCAGAGCCTCGGCGTGTTTATCAAAATGAAATCCGTTGGTGGTGAGGGCGAGGTCGTTGATGCCTTCGAGTTCGGAGAGTTGGCGGACGAGCTCGGGCACGGCGCGGCGCAGGAGGGGTTCGCCGCCGGTGAGGCGGAGCTTGGTGACGCCCAAGCCGGTGGCGATGCGGGCGACGCGGGTGATTTCCTCGTACGTGAGAAAGTGAGAGCGTGGCTTCCACTCGTGCCGAATGGGCTGGGGCGCCTCGGAAGATTCTGATTTGCGGCGATAAAAATCCGCTGCCTCTTCAGTCTCGGGGAGACAATAGAGGCAGCGGAAATTGCAGCGGTCGGTGATGCTAATGCGCAGGTCGCGCATGTGGCGGCCTAAGCCATCGACCAATTCGTTAGATCCGCTCACTTGTTCTCGCCGCCGGGCGCCGGTGCCTCGGGCACTACCGGAGCTGCTTCGGGAACTGCGGGGGCCGTTGGAACTTCCGGTGCCGCCTCGGGGGTTGCCGTGGTGGGTTCGGGTTGTTTCACGGGCTCAGGTTTCACGAGTTTGCCATCAATGTAAAGGTCGCCGTCGGTCAGCTCGTAGTGGACTTTTTTTGTATTGGCGGGCTCGGCCTTTTTGGCGGCGGCCAATTGGGCGGCTTTGCGGGGATCGTAAGTACTGCGCTTGGCGTGCTTGCCACCATTGGGGCCCACGCCCAGTTCGCGCCAGCGCGCGCGGCGCGCCGTGGCAATGCGTGTTTTAATGGTCTTCAACTGCTTAGCCAAAAAGTCGACGTTGTTCATGCGTTCCACCAGCTTGGCTTTTTCATCCTCCAACCGGTTTAGCTCGCGCAAGAGAAACACACGGTCGCCATCGGCGGCTTCCAGTTTGGTGGTGGTCTCGGTAATCTTGTCGTTCAAGCCGGTGATCTGTGTTTGCAGCGCGCCTTTTTGCACGTTGAAATCATCCATCTTGGCGGTCAATTCCGTGACCTTTGCTTCGGCGGTTTCGGCGTTGGTTTTGGCATCAGTCAGGGCGGTGGCGGTGGTGGCCAACTCGGTGGTCTTGGCGTCCAGTTGAGTTTGCGTCGTCAGCAATTTTTCCTCCACCAAACCCATCTCGGTGCTGTGCTTGAGTTGCAAGCCGTTGCGCTCTTGCTTGAGCGTTGTGTTCTCGGTTTCCAACACGGTCTTGGCGGTGACCAAGTCTGTCTGGACGGTCGCCAAATCGGTTTTCTCCTGCTTCACAGTGGTCAGCTCCAGCGAAGTGGTATCGAGCTGGCCCTTGAGGTTGGTGACGTTTTCGGCCGTCGCCTTAAGCTCCGCGCGCGTGGTGTCGCGTTCGGCCTGCACCTTCTGGAATTCCTTGGCGCGCGCGCCAAGTTTACCGTCGAGGTTGTTGTAGTTGACGGCGGAAAAGATGCCGAGGCCCGTCGTGATGGCCACCAGTACTACGATGGCGATTGTCTTTGTGTCCTTCAT
>DQLO01000349.1 GCA_015660155.1 Verrucomicrobiota bacterium | reverse complement strand
GCTGGCTTTCAGCGCGGTGTAGCCGAGGTTAATGGAGTGGCTGTCACTGCGGGTTTCACCGGTGGTATCGGTGACGTCCGCGTGGATGGTGTAACGGAAAGTCGGCTCGTCCTTGGCCGCGACACTGAGATCCGGCTTGGCGATGAACTTCACATCAAACGCGCCATTGGGTTTGGTGGTGGCGGTGCCGTGGGCGATTTCCTGTGACTTGCCTTGAGGCACCGGGCGCCACCAATAATGCCAACCCCACCACACGGGATAACGCACTTCGCGGACGACGCGCCATTTGACCTTAGCATCGTTGATGGCCGCGCCGGTGTAGCCGGTGGCCTTGCCGATGAGGGCGACTTCGCCGCTGAGCTTGCCGGCGGTCTTGGGTGCGGCGATTTCCACCTGGAATTTTGGCCGCTTGTATTCCTCCACATTGATGGAGGCATTGCCGCGTGGGCCGGTGGTGACCTGCAAACTCATTCGGCCCAGCACGCGATCGCGCGGGGCGGTGAACTTGCCGCTGAACGAGCCGTAATCATTGGCGCGATGTTGCTGGCGGGAAACCTCTTTGCCATTGCGATCGCGGAAGATGACCGTCACGAATGAATTCGGGATCGTGCGGTAGTTATCGTTGTGCTGATCGACGTGAATGCAGAGGCCTTTGTATTCCACCGTTTGGCCGGGGCGATACAGCGAGCGGTCGGTGAAAAAGATGGTGCGATCGTACGGGCGCGGGTTGCTGATGCGGCCGTGGTTGTAATAATCATTCGCGGTGCTGAGCTGTTGGCCGCCTTTGCTGGCGAGCAACAGATAGCCGCGCTGCACGGCCTGGAATTTGAAATGGCCGTTGGCGTCGGACGTGGTCGGGGCAACTTCGGTGCGGCCTCCGTTGCGCTCGCGGAACCACGCGCGGATCTTGGCATTGGCCACGGGCTCGCCGCTGTTGGCATTGAGCACGAAGCCCTCGACGAGGCCATTGCCGCTGCGCTGGCGCATGACGATGGAGAGGTCGCTGGCCCAGAAGCTGGTGTAATAGCAAACGTTGTTGGCCGCCGTGAAATTCTTGGTGTGGCTGCTGATGAGATAATAAAATCCCTCCGGCATTCCCTTGGGCGGTTTGATGGTTTTCACCGCTTCGTGATAGTCGGTGGTGGGCGGCAGTTTGACGCTCCATTGCTTGATGACTTCCTTGCGGAGCAGGGCGGCGCGTTCGTTGTTGTCGAGCCAATTGGGATTGCCGCGCTTGCGTTTCATTGCCACTTCCCAATTCTCGGCCACCACGCGGAAGTGGATTTGATCCACGTTGCGATACTTGATGGTGATCTCGGATTGCGGATCATTCCAAACGCGCTCAATGGTGACGTTGCTGCTCTTGGCCTCGATTTGGATGACGAGATTGTGGCACTGCGCGCCGCCGGGAGTCTTGGGAAACGCATTCGCGCCTTGGCGGGCGATCTTGATGGCCTGCACTTTGTCGCCTTCTTGATTGAGCGAGTTGGCGAGATTGTAACGGGCGCGCGCGCTGATGCGGTGGTCCGCCCATTCGCCGATTAAGCGCTTGAGCGCGGCGCGGTAGCGATCGTTTTTGGTTTCGCCGAAGGCCTTGTTTTTGCCGAAGTTGATGCGGGCGAGGTCGGCATCAATGTACGCGCTCTTGTCCTTGTCGTTTTTGTGGAACGCGAGCAAATCGCGGTAAAGATTCAGCGCCTTGACCGTGCGGCTTTCGGTGTCGGTGCTCTTGATTTGCCACGCCATGAATTTCGCAGCGGAATCAAACACGGGGTCGCCAGCGCTCAGCTCAAAAGCATCCTCCGCTTTCGCGCCGGCTTGTTCGCCGCTGCTGTAAAATTGCAGCGCGTTGTACACGAGAAAATCGTACATCGTCGGCCGGAAGCTGTCGGGCGCGCTGCCTTTTTGCAGAAGATCATTGTAATCGCCCACGGGGATTTTCTTGAGAACCGCCTTGTGGACGAGGGCCTTGTTGAACTGCTTGTCGATCTCATTGAAAATACGCGGGAGGTCCCACGTCTCAAAATCGTTGCCCGCGCCCGCGCCCGCGCCGGTGCGCGTGCGTTGCAGGAAGCGCCAGCGGTTTTGCTGGAAATAATGCCAGTACCAATTGGCGAGAATCGCCTCCATCACCGGCTTCATTTCCTTGGGCGCCTTGGCGATCTCCGCCTCCATGCGGCGAATCTTCTCCTGCGCCTTGTTGCCTTGGATATTGCTTTCGAGCGCCATCTTTTTGCCAATCGCCTTGATGGCCTCGGCGTAATCCTTGTCGCGCAGTGTCTGCGCGATGATCGGTTCAAGATGCGTGATGGCCGTCTTGGGCAGCCCCTTCTTGAGGGCGGCATCGTACGCCTTCCAGCTTTGTGCCTTGGAGAGCTTAGCGGGCGGATCCGCGGCATTGATGAGCGTGATAGCGATGGCTACGAGGGCCAGAGAAGCAATGAGTTTTTTCATGGTTTGAGTACAGTTTTGCAACTAATTGGGAATTGGACGGGACAAAGTGCAACTATGCTCCGCCAAATGACTATATGTAAAGGGTGAAGCTAAGCGACGGCGAGGGCAACCCAAATCTCGGTATGACAGTATATTGTTTGCCCCGGGGGAGGTTTTCGGTAGGCTCGCCGTCCAACGACAGCACAGGTGAAATTTTATGCATAAACATATCCTTCTTGACGCGGATGCCCCGAATTCTGGCGGTGGCATGAATCAGGTTTCTGACGAAGACAAAAAAGCGGTCGATCAACTGCGCGAGCAGTACGCCGGCATGCGGGCGGAGATGGCGAAGATCATCATCGGGCAGGACAAGGTGGTGGAACAGATGTTGATCTGCATCCTCTCACGCGGTCATAGCCTGTTGATGGGTGTGCCGGGCTTGGCGAAGACGTTAATGGTCAATTCGTTGTCGAAAATCATGAGCCTGCAGTTTAGCCGGATTCAGTTCACGCCGGATTTGATGCCGAGCGACATCACGGGCACGGAGATTTTGCAGGAAGGCGAGGCGGGGCGACGTGAGTTTGAATTTGTGAAGGGACCCATCTTCTCGAACATCGTGCTGGCGGATGAAATTAACCGGACGCCGCCCAAGACGCAGAGCGCGCTTTTGGAGGCGATGCAGGAGCATCGGGTGACCACCGGGGGCGTGCATCGCGATTTGCCGCAGCCCTTCTTCGTGTTGGCCACGCAAAACCCAATCGAACAGGAAGGCACGTATCCGTTGCCCGAAGCGCAGCTGGATCGCTTTATGTTTCTCATCAACGTGGATTATCCCAGCTTGGAAGAGGAACGCCGCATTGCCCGCGAAACCACCGGCACGCACGTGGCGGATTTGCAGGAGGTGATCGATGGCCCCACGCTTCAACGCTACCAAAGCCTCGTGGAGCGCGTGCCTGTTCCCGATCATGTTTATGATGACGTGGTGGACATGGTGCGCCTCACGCGCCCGAAGGTGGAAGACGCGCCCGAGTGGATTCAGAAATGGGTCACGTGGGGTGCCGGCCCGCGCGCAGTGCAGTATCTCGTTCGCGGCTCCAAGGCACACGCGGTGTTGCACGGTCGTTACGTGGTGGGCTGGGAAGACGTGGAAGCGGTGGCGCACTCGGTGCTTTCCCATCGCATTCTCACGAACTTCCAAGCGCAGAGCGAAGGAGTGGACAGCTCGTTCGTGATCGATAAACTGCTCGAAAATATTGCCGACAAGGAAGCGGCAATGGCCACCCAGTAAACCGGCACCCAAGCCGGCCCCACCATTTTGGAACAGGACGCCTACAGCGAAATTCTTGACGGTGATGTGCTTACCCGCCTGAGCGGGCAATTCTTGCACGCGCGCCAGCCGATGGTGGG
>DQLO01000413.1 GCA_015660155.1 Verrucomicrobiota bacterium | reverse complement strand
GCGATTGAGGCGCGCGGCGGCAATGCGTTTATGGAATTTAATTTGCCGGAGGCCATTTTGAAATTCCGCCAAGGCGTCGGCCGGCTCATTCGCACGCAGGACGACAGCGGCATTATCGCCGTGCTCGACAACCGCGTGCTCACTAAGCGATACGGCCAAAAATTCATCGATGCCCTCCCGCAAATGGAGTTGGAAATTGTGTGACGCGCGCGGGCTTGATTCCCGCCAGCAGCCTGTTAAACTCTCCGCATGTCCGACATTGCCGAATTTGTTCATTCCAACGCAGCCAAAGTGTCACCCAAGATTCTGCACGGGATCCACCTCAAGCTCCCCCAATTGAAGCTGGAATTTGCCGAAATCCACGCGCCGAAATATCCGCACCTTGTCGATCAACTCGAGCTGTTGGCCGATGTAATCGAAGACTACGCCGAGGGCGCGGATCAGGAAATCCCGTTTTTTGTGGTCGCCGAATCCTGCTTCGCCCTCGCCTACGCGCACAAGCAGACCCATCTCATCCCCGATCACGTGCCCGATGTGGGCTATGCCGACGAATCCGCCGTGGTGCGCACCGTGTTCATCGAAAACGAAAAAGCCCTCAGCGAATACTGCAAACGCCACGGCCTCGACTTCGCGGAAGTGACCACCGCAGCATAGCCACTAGCTACGTTTCCGGTTTACATCTGACCAGCGGGCGTTAGCCTTGGGGCCTCCATGAAACGCATTACCGCACTTTTACTCACCTTCACTTTCGCCGCTGTTGCGATGGCTGAAGACCTCCGCATTGGCCTCATCGGGCTGGACACTTCCCACGTCATTGCCTTTACCAAAATCATCAACGACCCCAAAGCCACCGGCCCGCTCGCGAATGCAAAAGTGGTTGCGGCCTTCAGGGGCGGCAGTCGCGACATCCCTTCCAGCGCCGATCGCATTGATAAATATACCGAGACGCTCACCAAACAGTACGGCCTCAAGCTCTACCCCACCATCGCCGAGCTGTGCAAAAATGTGGACGCCATCATGCTCGAGAGTGTCGATGGCCGGCCCAAAGTGCGCCAAGCCATTCCGGTGATTGACGCGGGCTTGCCGCTCTTTATCGACAAACCAATGTCCGGCTCGCTGGCGGATGTGATTTTCATTTTTGATTATGCCAAGAAAAAGGGCGTGCCGATTTTCAGCTCGTCCTCTTTGCGTTACGGAAAAACGAACCAAGCCATTCGCCACGGCTCCATCGGCATCGTCACCCGCGCCGAGGTGCACAGCCCGTGCTCGCTGGAAGTGCATCACCCGGATTTGTTTTGGTACGGCGTGCACGGCTGCGAATCGTTGTTCACCATCATGGGCACCGGCTGCCAAAGCGTCGTGCGGCGCTCCACCGCCGATGGCAAAATTGAAGTGGAAGGCAAGTGGGAAGGCGATCGCACCGGAATATTCCGCGAAGGCAAAGGCTACGGCGGCAAAGCCAAAGGCACCCAAGGCGAAAGCGAAGCGGGCGGTTACGACGGCTACGCGCCGCTCGTGGTCGAGGCGGTAAAAATGTTTCAAACCGGCAAAGTGCCCGTGCCCGCGCAAGAGACCATCGAGATGTTCGCCTTCATGGCCGCCGCCGATGAAAGCAAACGCCGAGGCGGCAAGCCGGTGACGATCAAGGAAATGATCGAGCAGGCGCGGCAGTAATAAATCAGCCCAACTTCAGAAAATTCCGCAGCAACGTCCGGCCATCCTCGGTGAGGATGCTCTCGGGATGAAACTGCACGCCCCAAATGGGATATTCTTTGTGGCGCAAACCCATCACTTCGCCGGCCTCCGTCTCGGCGGTGATTTCGAGGCAGTCCGGCACGGTGTCGCGCTTGACGACGAGTGAGTGGTAACGCGTGGCCACGAATGGATTAGGCATTCCCGCAAACAGAAATTTTTCGTCATGCGAAATGGGCGAGGTTTTGCCGTGCATGATTTGGTCGTTCACCACCACCTCCGCACCAAACGAATGCCCGATGCACTGATGCCCGAGGCAAACGCCCAAGAGCGGCGTGCGCGGTCCGAAGATTTTTATGATGTCGTTGGAGAGCCCCGCCTCGCGCGGCGTGCACGGCCCAGGCGAAATTAGAATGCGCTCCGGCTTCAACGCCTCGATTTGTTCCAGCGAGATTTCATCATTCCGATGCACCTCCATCGCCACCTTTTCCTCGCCCAGATACTGCACGAGGTTGTAAGTAAACGAATCGTAGTTGTCGATGACGAGCAGCATTGGTTTACTTTTTACCCTTCCGCTTGGGCTTGGGCATTTTGAATAACTCCAATTGCGGGGCGGCGAAGAGGTCGTAGTTTTTTAGGATGCGGATGATTTGGAGGAGGTCGCTTTTTTGGTAGTTGCGGTTGACCTCGATGTGGTCGATGAGGTCGGAGAGCATGGTGCGGAAGGCGATGACGGCGTCGATGCCTTTGGCGCGGAGGACGTCGATGCTCTGCTGGCGGGCCTCGCCGGCAGTTGGGAGGGCGGGGACGACGAGAATTTTTGTGAGTGGGCCGGGGCCGCCGAAGGCGTGGGTGGCGCGGGCGAAAGTTTCGGGGCCGGCGAAGCGGAACATCTCCGGCGCGTGGGCGAGCACGGCTTGGGTGAAGACTTCGGTGTGCCACGCTTTCACGACGACCACGGCGCGGGTGAGGTGCTTGAGGTCGGCGGCGGATTCGAGCACGAAGGGGACTTCGCTTTCATCGCCGGGGCCGCCGGGATTATGCACATAAAAATCAACTTCATCGTCCTCGCGCTTGGGCGCGATGTGTTTGCGCTGCTGCCGCACGAAGAAGCCGTGCAGCTCGAAGAATTCGCGGACGATGGTTTCGCTAACGGCCATTGGGTTAGTTGAGGGTTGAGGGTTGAGGGTTGAGGGATTGGCGGATGGCGGCGGGGGAAACTTTTTGGTGGGTGATAACTTGGCCGATTTTGTTTGCGAGGACGAAATTGATTTGGCCGGCGGTTACTTTTTTGTCGAGCTGCATGGCGGTGAAGAGGCGTTTGGTTTGGGCGGGAGTGAGCTTGACTTGAGTGGGGAGACCGGCGTTTTGAAAAAGAGCGGTGATGCGAGCGGTGTCTTTTTCGGGGAGGCCGGTTTGGGCTTGGGAAATTTTGGCGGCGGCGACTTGGCCGATGGTGATGGCTTCGCCGTGGAGGTATTTGCCGTACTTGGAAATGGCCTCGAGTCCGTGCCCGAGGGTGTGACCGAAGTTCAGTATAGCGCGTAGGCCGGTTTCTTTTTCGTCTTGGCCGACGACGTCCGCCTTGATTTGGCAGCAGCGCGCGATGACGGTCGCGAGGGTGGCGGGGTGTTGTTGCAGCAGCTTGGGCAAATCGCGCTCGAGGCGGGCGAAGAGTTTGGCGTCGTAAATGATGCCGTATTTGATGACCTCCGCAAGGCCGGCGCAGAACTCGCGCGCAGGCAAAGTGCGCAGCGTATCGAGATCGCACAGGACGAGTTTGGGCTGGTGAAATGCGCCGACGAGATTTTTTCCAGCGGGGAGATT
>DQLO01000378.1 GCA_015660155.1 Verrucomicrobiota bacterium | reverse complement strand
GGATGCTGAAGGATCCGCGCGCGGTGGATCGCTCGGTGCAGTTCGTGTGCGAATGGCTCAACCTAAATCACCTCGCCAACCTTCGACCCGACAAAAAGCGTTTCCCCAACTGGACCTCCGCGATGGCCGCCGATATGCGCGCGGAAACGATTGCGTTTTTTAAGGAAGTGGTTTGGAAACAAAATCGACCCCTCTCCGATTTGCTCAACGCGCAAGTCACCTTCCTCACGCCGGCGTTGGCGCGGCATTATCGGTTCCCAAAAATCGCACGCGGAAAAGGCCAAACCCGCTACGACCTCACGGCAATCCCCGCGCGCGGGGGATTGCTCACGCAGGGCAGCGTGCTCACCGTGGGCGGCGATGGTGCCTCGATGGTTACGCGCGGGCTCTTCGTGATGCACGATCTGCTGCGCGGCGTGGTGAACGATCCGCCGCCGTGCGTGGACACCACCCCCGTACCCACCCGCCCTGGCCGCACCCAACGCGCCATCGCCGAACAACGCATCGCCAACAAAAAATGCGGCGGCTGCCACAGCAAATTTGAACCGCTCGCCTTTGGCTTGGAAAAATTCGACGGCCTCGGCGCGTTTTTTGAAAAAGATCCGCACGGAAATCGCCTGCGCGAAGACGGCCAAATCCTCTTCCCCGGCGCCGCCAAATCCATCGCCTACAAAACCTCCGCCGAACTAATGAACCAACTCGCTCGCAGCGACCGCGTGCGGCTCAGTATCACCTGGAAGCTCGCGCAATTCGCCGCCGGCCGCCCGCTCGGCGCACACGACGCACGCACCGTTGACAAAATTCACACCACCGCCCAAAAACAAGGCGGCACATACTCCGCACTCATCACCGCCATCGCGATGAGCGACTTGGTACGAACCACACAAACTGAGACCCGCAAATGAAAAATAAAATCAATCGCCGACAAATGTTAAAAGGTCTTGGCACCGTTGGCATTGGGTTGCCGTTGCTGGAGGAAATGATTGTCACCAACGCGCTCGGGGCGGTTCAGGCAAAGATGCCGGTGCGGGCGTTTAATGTTTTTTTTGGGCTGGGGATTCCGGCGCCGTTGCAGGCGGAGGGGTTTGCGGATGTGCTGGAGCCGCTGAAGTCGCTCAGCAAAAAATTGTTAATCATGCGCAACGTTGATCACGTGCGCTGTGATGTGCGCGGGATCAATGCGCATTATGATGGGGCGACGGGGTCGTTCACGGCGCAACCCGCGGGCGGCGAGGCCAAGGCGGGCGGGCCGTCGATTGATCAAGTGGTGCGGCACGCGCATCATCCCAAGGGGTTACCGGCGGGGATGGTGCCCACGCTGGTGGGCGGCACGTTTTTCCGCCGCAGCCGCGTGGGGCGCTACCATCACAGCTATAATCTCGATGGCACTGTGGCGGCGCGGATGCAGGAAACGCCGCGTGATTTGTTTGATCGCGTGTTCGGCTCTTTCGCCGGCGCCAACAATGCCGACGCCCGCGCGCAACGGCTCAAGCGCAGCGTGCTCGATTCAGTGGTGGATCAGTACAAATTTTATACCGGCCCCAACTCGCCGCTCGGTGCGGCTTCCAAATCGCGCGTGAAGGATCATCTCGACCGCATTCGGGAATTTGAGCAACGCGCGTTTGCGATGAAGCGCAAACCCGGCGGCCCCGCATTGCCGCCCCGCTCGCGCGTGCCCCACGGCGGCCCGGCGGATCCCGGCGGCGAGGGCATCGACATCACGCTGGAGGAGCTCACCACCGAGTGGCGACTGCTCGCCGATCTTTATGCGCTTGCGATTGAGATGGATCGCGCGCGGTTTGGGTCGATTACGTTTCTTGCCGCGGGCGAACGCATCCGCCTCACGGGCGAATATAAATTCAATGGCCGCACTCGCTATAAATTTGATGACGCCGCGATGCACCGGCGCAGTGGTTCGGCCGGATGCAGCCACGAGTGGTGGCACAAGTTCAACGAAAAGAAAAAGAACGAGCAGCTCCGCGCGCATGCGCATTTGAAGATGAACGAGGTGGCTTATTTTCTGAAACGACTCGACAGCACGAAGGAATCAAATGGCCGCAGTATTTTGGAAAACTCGCTCATCACGATTTCCACCGAGTCGGGCGATGGCCGGCACAACGATGTGAAGCGCGAGCTATCCGGAATCTTCCACGCCATCACCGGCGCAAACGGCCGTTTCAAGACCGGCCAAATCATGGATGTCAAAGCCGAAGGCATCGACGTTTACAACACGATGCTCGGGGCAATGGGCGCGAAGCGGCAGCTCGGACCGGAAAAGCGACAGAGCAAATCCGTCGACAAGATTCGCGCATAACGCCGCCTAAGTCCAATCCATGGATATTGGTGCATATCACCATTCGGATGAGGGAAAAGCATCGACCATCATGCACCCTTGCACATTATCCAATGACACCTTTGTCACACTAAATAAACTACTCCCAAGTATTGTCCGGATCAAACGGAACGTAGTCAATTGCCGCATCCGGGTTCGGCTTCGGCAGGCAGGCCTTGACCGCCTTGTGATATCGATCCATTTCAGCAGCCAATCGGGTCACAAGAGCTTTGTTTTGGGGCGCGATGTTTTCTTTTTCACCTATGCTATATTTAAGATTATAAAGGTAGTGCGAATCGGGCTTCTCGTAGAACCGGAAAAACTTGTAATCCCCCTGTAGCACTACCGAATGCGGCGCAGTGTTGCGATGGTGGGGATAATGAAAATAGAGGAACCGCTTGGCCAATTCCCTGTCCACTTTCCCTTTCAACAGCGGAGTAAT
>DQLO01000235.1 GCA_015660155.1 Verrucomicrobiota bacterium | reverse complement strand
GCTTCGCGGCCGTTTTGTGTAGTGACAATCGGCGTGGCATAGCTGTGGTCGCCCTCACGGGGTGTCTTGAAATTTCGTTCCATCTTCCAGGCAACTTTACCGGTGCCTTTCTCAAAAGCCACAAGCCATGAATTGCCGTTACGCATCAGTGCCATGATCACATGTTTCTTGGTGAGCACCGGTGAGGTGCCAAAATCCCAAAAGAGCGAGTCCCGGCCGTAACTCATGAGGTTTTCTTTCCAGAGCAGTTTACCTTCCATCGACAGCGCAGCGAGATTGCCGCTTTTGAAATAAGCAAAGACCGCTTCGCCATCAGTGACACAGGAAGGGTTGCTGCCTGAACCATTGCGGTGTTTGCCACGCCGTTCCTTGCTGATGGATTTTTCCCAAAGAACTTTCCCTTCCCAGCTTATAGCGGTGACGGTGTCCTGCCCGTCCTTGGGGCCAGTGATAAAAATCCGGTTATCCCAAACGATGGGAGTGGAGCAACCTTTGTCGGTCAAGGGGAGTTTCCAGGCAAGGTTTGCCGGATCGCCCAAATCCGCAGGATATTTTCCGCTGGTGGACGCGCCAGTATGGTTGGGCCCGCGCCAAGCCGGCCAGTTATCCGCCATGGCCAGCGGGGTGAACAAAAGCACTGTTGCCAGCACACCGATTAGCAGAGACTTAATGCCGATGTTTTTCATGGTGCGCTGAGGATACCAATGCACCGCCTGATTGCAACCCGTGACCCTGTTGGATGCCGGGGACTAACATCCCAACTCCCTGCAGATAAATTACACCTCCCACTTGCACATTACGCCAAAGCCCTATACAATCTGAGGAATCCAAGCGCGATTCTGTCTTTCCAGAGGAAAGCAAGCGAACGGATAAAGTACTATGGTAAGCGAACAATCTTCTTCTGATGAGCCGAACGGAGGCCCGAAGCGTAAAAAAGCCACCCAGTTAGCGCGAAATACGTGGAATGCTCTAACGGCGGAAGATAAAAGATCACGCATCAAAAAGGCCATCAGGAAGGGAAGAAACAAAACTGTTGATTGAGCTCACCGTGTTCGTGGTTACGCCGTTTGCATCGACCACAAGACCCGTGAGATAAAATTCAGAGACCCGTACCCGATCTGGGCAAAGGCACTGGTGGCTGCTTATCTGGCCGAGGAGGGTTTTCTCAAGGAGGGGCTGAATAGCTTCAGATACGGGCGCGGCCATTCCTCCTTCTACGGCTCGTCTTTCGGCTCATCAGTCATCGGTGTCGCCTTCTTTGGCTTCCGGTTTGCCATCATACGCCTTGAGCGCCCGTATCTGTTCTGCCTTTTTGCGCCGCTTCCTGAAGCCCTCAATGGCCATGCAGAATAAACCGCAAGCGGCGATAAACAAATACGTGCTGGTGCTGGTGCCGTCACTTTTGCCATCAATCCGGCCCTTTGCTTCATTCGCATCGCCGTCTGCCCGTGCTCCAACGTCAACCTGTGCCAAGAGTCGCGGAGGCTGCGCTATGCCGACCAGCCACACGGCCATCACCAATAGGAGGATTTGCTTCACGCCCCAACCCTAATCGCCCCGCCAATTATTTCAAATATTAATTCAGCGCCGAAGATAGAAGAACGACGGTGCGCCCTGTGGACAAGCAGGGATGAAACCGATGCAACTTCCACCTGATTCTTTCCTTTAACGGGATCATAATGGTGTCTAATGGAAATCATTGTGCGCGAAGAAGAAGATGGAAAACACAGACTCTACACCCGAAGCCCAGCAGGAACCAACGCAGCCGGTGAGCGACTCAGGAAGGGAGGACAGTATCCGATTGAGTCCTACGTCTACGACACCCACGAAGCTGCAACAGAAGTATCAATCTACCGCCGCTGGATCTCGATTTCATTTATATTGAAATAGTTGACCCGCTTTTCCTTGCGGGCACCGCCAACGTCGATGGCGATGAAGCAGTGATCGCCTTTTACCTCAGAAATACGAAAGACGGCGAACGCGCCTTCACGGGTTTGCATGAAAAGTTGCTCTGGATTGCCATCGGGGTTGAGCTTCTGGAATCGGCCAATCTCGTTATCGAAAAAGCGTTTGTTGAATTTCGTGGTGTCCGACGTGTAACGGGCGACCACCTCCGTTTGCACCGGCGCAGCGGCGGGCGGTGGGGGCGGCGGTGCGCCAGGGGCGGCCGTGCCGATCACGCCGGGCACTTCGGTCACATTCATCCAACCGGGCGCGCCCTCGTACCATGCCTGGTCGGTGGGCAATATCTGCCCTTTCTTGAGGTACTCGCGCGCTTCCTCCAACGGATACGGCCCAAACGCTTCGCCGGCTCGGGTGAAATGCAGCAGCATCAGCCCACAATGCGCGGGCGACGGTAAATTGGCCACCCTATTCTGTGGTGGACAAACCCGGCCTTTTTTGCTACACAATCGCGCATGAAGTCCCGTGCGATACTCTTGGGGGCAGTCTTGGCGCTGCTCATCACTCCCGCGACTCAAACCCAAGCCGGCGAACGCCTAGTGGATGGCTCCGGCGGGGCGTACCTTGCCGAAGTAGTGGTGCGCCCGGTGGGCCTGGCCGGCACGATTTTTGGAACCGGCCTTTATATCATCACTTGGCCCTTCTCCAAAGCCTCCGGCAGCAGCGAGGCTGCCAAGCGCGAACTGATCGACAAACCCTTTGACGCCACCTTCAAACGCAAGTTCGGTGATTTTTCCTCCCTCAACAAACCCAAACAGGCGCCCACCCCCGCGCCAGCAACACCGGCTACCCAACCGATTGCTAAAACCCAACCCACCCCGGCACCCAAGCCCGCTAAAAAAACCGCCCTGACCCCGCCCGCGCAACCTCAACCCGCTCCCGCCCCCAAGGCGGTTGAGAAATAACCCGCGATGGTAATGCGCAACCCCGAGCCTATTGAGCCCATTGAGGTTAAGGAAATAGTGGAAACAAAATCCGACCCCCCCGTCGTGGAAGAATCCACCAACGGCGAGCAAGCCGAGCAACCGCCGGTGATCGAGGGATCCGACAGCACTCCCGAAGTGCAATCACAGGGCCCCGCGGCCTCCGTGGCGGTTGGCCCCTCCCCGGAGCGCGTCAGTGCCCTGGCGGTGGTGAGTGTGGTGAGCAGTTTGCTGGGGTTTCTCGGCATCACCAGTCTGCTCGGTTTGGCGCTGGGCATCGTGGCTTTGAAACAGATGGCCGTGAACCCTCAACTCTCCGGGCGCCATCTGGCGATCATGGGAGTTTGCCTCTCGGTTTTCTGGCTGGTGCTACTGGTGGCTATGGGCAGCTTTTTATGGGTGGGCCTGGAGTTGGTGAAAGCCCTGTTCAACGCGATTTTTTAAGTCGTTGAATTGATTAAGCATCCACCCTCTCCCAGCGGAAGAGGGTGAGGGGGAAAAGACGGGAAGGATTGAATCCCTCGGACTCGCAGGCTCGTCTCTCCAAGCCGCCAAAGAACCCGATTACTTTTTCTTAACGTCCGCGGGC
The DNA here is from genome assembly GCA_015660155.1 of Verrucomicrobiota bacterium. Taxonomy (GTDB): domain Bacteria; phylum Verrucomicrobiota; class Verrucomicrobiia; order Limisphaerales; family UBA1100; genus JACNJL01. The sequence continues at coordinate 2,606 of DQLO01000235.1, read as the reverse complement.
GTATTGGAGGGCGCTTTGTTTTTGCCGGCGGCTTTTATGTCAAGGTAGGCGTCGACGGGATAATTTTCCTTGCCGATGCGGGCGTTGCCCAGCACGCGCATGCGGGCGATAGCGCGGATGGCTCCCAGATTGCGGTTCAAATTTTTCGGACCACTTGGCTCTGGCGCAATCCCCGGCTTCAGTGGGGACGCAGGACGCGTGGCCATCGCGGTCGATGGCTTATCGGCTTCCTTTTTGCTGAACACGGAATTGTCGAGCGTGGCTTCGAGGATAACCTTTTGCTTGAGGGTTTTGTTGGTGCCTTGCACGCGGAAAAAGGCCTGGCTGCCCCGACGCATTTTTGAAGAAATTGCAACAGACTTGCCCGGCGCAAATCTGGCGGGACCAGCACTGCCGCCTCCGGCAAATCCAGCTCCCTCGCCGCCGGCAACTTCACCGTGCTCGGCCAATGCCTGACGTTCCTCGGCTTCTGATATAGCTTCTTCATTGATGACCGTGCCGGTGTAAACAGAGCCGTCGCCGTCCACCACGCGAATGGTGTTGCCGACGCGCTTGAGTTCAAAATTCACGAGCACCGGCTTGGGCAGTTCCTTTTGCTCGGCCATTCGCGAGAAGGCCACGCCGCTGCGGGCGCTTCGGGCGCGGGATTGCTGCGCGAAATTCAGCTGCATCTCTCTTGAGTTATTATAATAGTTGCCGTTAGCCATCTTCACGTTTTGGCGGCTCGGATTGTTCTGAACCATCACCGGACGCGGCGCCGGATGGATGGGGGCGGTTTGCGAGGCCTGCGAAGGCACGGCTTGCACGGTACCGCCACCGCCGGGTGAACCGGCCACAGAACCCTTGGGGGCTATGCCGCCCAAACCACCGCTCAAACCACCGCTCATTTCGGCTCGGTGGTTCTTGGCCTCATCGCGGTTCAATTGATCGACCGAGGCATCGGCTGTGCCCGTCCGTGTTTCACCTTCAGCTTCAGGAGAATCAAGGGTGGCTTTCGCCAAATTATCCGGGCCGTTGGATTGATTGAAATTGGATATTGAAGAGATGCCCAGCGCCACGATGGCAGCGGTCATGCCGCCGAGGGCCCAGCGCAGCCAGCCAAAGGTGGGTTCGCTGGCGGGCGTCGCTTCTGCGGATGAGGCGGTTTTTTGCCGGCGCACTTCGGCCATCAGCATGGCGCGGGTGGGCTCGTCGAGCTCCACGGGGGCTTCGTTCCATTGGTCGAGCCGCTGTTGCCGGTAGGCTTTCAGCCACGCTTCCATCTTGTTGTTTTCTTGTTCAGACATATTCTGCCTACTTTTTAGACGGGATTGCGCCGCTTTTCTCCCTAGAAAATAGCCGGCGCATTACGATCTCCAGTTTATCCCTGCATTTACTGAGGCGGGAACTGACGGTTTTTTCGTTTAAATCGAGTTCCGCGCTGATTTCGCGGTAGTTCAAATCGCCAAAATAGCGGAGCTCCAAAATCTGCTGGCATGGCCCGCCCAGCTCCTCGAGGCCTTGGCCGACGAGATACCATTTCTCGTCACGAGTCATTTCCTCATCGGGCGAGGGCAAGGGGCTGGCGGGATCGAGCAGGCGGTTGCCTTCGTCGTCCTCCGCCTGCAACGAGAGCGGCACTTGCCCGCCACCGCGTTTGGCGGCGTGGAGTTTGGCGCGGTAATCGCGGCTCTTGTTGGCGGCGATGCGGAAGAGCCACGTCTGTAATCGGCTGCGTCCGCTGAAGCCTTTGAGATTTTTTACAACCGAAAGAAAGACTTCCTGGCAAACCTCATCGGTATCCTCGCGCGAGAGATCCGAGGCGAGTTGGAACACAAAACGCCCCACCGCCGCGTAATGCTCGGCAAAGAGTTCTTCCCACGCATCGTCTTCTCCGTCACGACAGCGTTGGATCATCTCGCGTTCAGCGTCCAGATCCATTCCCGTGAACTTAACGCGATTTTCCGATGCATACCAGCGCGGATTAACACGGTGGGATTGACGGGAGGATGCGGGCCATAGCTCCCGTCCATTAAGTGTCATATTTGTCATTACGCTCGGGCCGCTTTTCGCTGGCATCGCGGCGCGGATATGACAGAATCGGCCAAGCCTTTTTGAAGTTATGAAAACATTCATCGCACTCATCCCCGCTTTCTTTTTCACCCTCAACACTTTACACGCCGCGGCCGCGCCGCCCACGCCTCCCAAAACCGGGCCCGTGGTCGTTCACGAAATCCGCTACACCGGCAAACTCACCGACGATGCCGCCACCTTCACCGCCGCGCTCAAGGTGGAGAGCACCAACACCGTCGCCACCGCGCTCACGCTTTTCCAGGGCGAGCTGGCCGTGATCGACCCCAAACTCCCCGACGGCCTGCGCCTCGCGCGCATTCGCGATGGCTACCAGCTCATCATCGAGAAGCCCGGCCAATACAATCTCTCGCTCAACCTCCTGCCACGCATCACCAAAAAAGATCCGTGGCGGCAAATCACTTTCACCGGCCCACCCGCCACCATCGGCGCGCTCACCGCCACCGTCGCCGGCAACGGACAAGAACTCGAGTTGCTCTCCGGCACTCCCCTCCCGCGCACGGGAAACAAAGCCGCCGTGCAGGGCGCGCTCGGCG
>DQLO01000371.1 GCA_015660155.1 Verrucomicrobiota bacterium | reverse complement strand
TGGCAGGACAAGCTTTGGAAATTTGATGCAGTGGGGCAAATCGGTCGCGAAGGGCGGTCGAAGGCGTGGATGAATCCGGTGACGCCGCTGGCGGAGCGGCGCGAGTTTCGGCTGAAACTGCCGAAGGATGCGAAGGGTGAAATCAGCGTGTTCCTCGCCGCGGGCGGGGCGGGCGATGGCGCTGACGGCGACGCGGTGCTGTGGAGCAACCCGCGTTTGGTGATTGCCGGTCAGCCGCCAATATCGCTGGGCGCCGTGAATGGATTGGGCCCGCGCATTGCTTTGTTGAAGCTGAACGAACGCCGCCGGACGAGGCGGTATTTAAACGTCATCGCCGAGGCGCACGCGGGCGGCAAGTCAATCGAGGTCGCGGCGAAAGGGCGCGGGCTGGATGCGCGGTTGCTGGCGAACTGGGCGGCGGCGGTGCAGTTGGGTCGGTTCGCCCAGCCGGTAGTGAAGGGGCACTTCACAAAAATGATTTCCAACATCGGCGGCTACGCGGACATCCGTGGCTGGGGTGTGCCGGCCACGCCGAGCATGATGGCGAACGGGTCAAAGGAGACCCGCCGTTTTGCAACGCTCGTGGTGCCGGGCCGCAGCGTGAACGTGCATCCCTCGCCGACGAAGGAGGCCATCATTTGGTGGCAGAGTCCGCTGGCGGGGAAGGTTCGCCTCGCGGGATTTTTTGCGGACTCCGATGCCGTGTGCGGCAACGGTGCGGCGTGGCGCGTGGAGTTGATTGGGCGCGCGGGGGCGGACACGATTGCGCGTGGCGTTTTTGATAATGGCAAGCGCGGTGCGTTTGCGCCGAAGCAGGAGTTTGTGATTCAGCCGGGTGACTTGCTCAAGCTCGTGGTGAACGCGCGCGACCGCTCGCACGTGTGCGACACCACACAAGTTTCGCTGACCATCACCGAGCAGGCCGGCAAAAAACGCGTGTGGGATTTGGCGAAGGAAGTGGTCGACCGCATCCACGACAGCAATCCGCTCGCCGATACTTTTGGCAACGCGGCCGTTTGGCACTTTGGGGAATCGGCTGAGGCCAAGCCGGCGCAAAACGTCATCCCGCCCGGCTCCGCGCTGGCACATTGGCGCGCGGCGGTGGCAGGCAAAAAGCCGATGGCGGAAATTGAAAAACACGCGCGAGCGGTGCACCGCGTGCTGGGCGTGGAGCGGTTGCCCGCCACCAACGCGGACAAGGCGTTGGCGGCAAAATTCAACGAATCCAACGGCCCGCTGAAATGGCTGGCGCTTGCGACCGGCAAATTTGCGGCGGCGGACATTGAGGCAACCGCGCCGTTGGTTTTGGAATTCAAGTTGCCCGCTGCACTTGCGGCCGGCGCGGAAGTGGCGGTGACCGGCATGTTGCATCCGCGAAAGGGGCAGGAGGGCACGGCGCAATTTTTGGTCTCTCTCACGCGGCCGGACGCCAAGGCGATGGCGGGCCAGCCCATCGTCGCGGTGGAGGGCAAGGCCGGCATGGCGCGCGTGGAAAAATCGTACGCGGATTTTCGTGAGCTGTTTCCGGCGGCGATGTGCCACGCGCAAATTGTGCCGGTGGACGAGGTGGTGACGATGATTCTCTATCATCGCGAGGACGCAGCGCTTGCGCGGTTGATGCTCAGCGAGGCCGAGGCGGCGCGGCTGGATCGGTTGTGGGATGAACTGTTTTTTGTGGCGCGGGAGCCGTTGCTGCGAGTGGTGAGCCACGAGCAGCTTCACGAATTCGCCACGCAAGACCGGGAAGATTTGCTGTCGCCGCTGGAGGCATTGCGCGTGCCGATTCGGAAGGATGCGGAGAAGTTTCGCGCGCGTTTGAAAAAGACCGAGCCGATTCACTTGGCGGCGGTTTTGGATTTGGCCGAGCGCGCGTGGCGGCGGCCCTTGGCGGAAACGGAAAAGAAGGAAATGCGCGGGCTGTACGAAACGCTGCGCAAAAAGGAGTTACCGCATGAACGGGCGATTCGGTTGACGCTGGCGCGGGTGCTGACCTCGCCGGCGTTTTTGTATCGGCTGGAAAAGCCGGCGGCGGGGGCGAAGGCCGCGCCGGTGACGAATCGTGAGCTGGGCAATCGGCTTAGTTATTTCCTGTGGTCGTCGATGCCCGACGCGGAGTTGCAGCGCGCGTTGAGCGGTAAGATTCCGGTCGGCGACAAATTGGTGTCGGAACAGGCGCGACGGATGTTGCGCGATGGGCGCACGCGGCGGTTGGCGGTGGAGTTTGCGTGCCAATGGCTGGGGATTCGGGAGTTCGACACGGACGATGGGAAGAATGAAAAGCTGTATCCAGAATTCAAAAAACTGCGCGGCGCGATGTACGAAGAATCGGTGCGGTTTTTCGAGGACATGTTTCGCAACGACGGGTCGATTCTTGATTTGCTGAATGCGGATCACACTTTTTTAAACGAATCGCTGGCGAAACACTACGGCATCGGCGGCGTGAACGGCAGCGATTGGCGGCGCGTGGAAGGCGCGCGGGCGAAGGGGCGCGGTGGTATTCTCGGGATGGCGACGGTGTTGGCGAAGCAATCGGGAGCCTCGCGCACGAGCCCAATTTTGCGCGGCAATTGGGTTTCGGGAACGCTGCTCGGCGAGCGGTTGCCCAAGCCGCCGGCGAATGTGCCGCAGTTGCCCGAGAGTGTGCCGGCGGGTTTGACGGCGCGGCAGTTGATTGAAAAGCACAGCAGCGTGGCGGCGTGCGCGAAGTGCCACGCGCGGATTGACCCGTACGGATTCGCGCTGGAACAGTACGATGCCATCGGCCGTCTGCGCGCGAAGCCGGTGGACACAAAAACGAAATTGGTCGACGGCAAATCCATCGAGGGCATGGACGGGTTGCGGCGGTATTTGCTGAATGACCGGCGCGATGCGGTGGTGCGGCAGTTTTGCAAAAAGCTGCTCGGCTACGCGCTGGGCCGTGAGGTGCAGCTTTCGGATGAGCCGTTTCTGGCGGACATGCAAAAGCGGTTGGCGAAGAACGGCTACCGCTTCAGCGTGGCGGTGGAGGCGATTGTGACGAGCGATCAGTTTCGGAATATTCGTGGTGTGGGCTCGGCAAAAGTTGATTGAAATAAATCGGAACGAGTTTAGTCTAAAGACAGCGATTGGAGAATTATGAAACACGAAATCACACGACGGACGATGTTGCGCGGCTTGGGGGTGACGATGGCGTTGCCTTGGATGGAGAGCTTGCGCGTGTGGGGCGATGTGGCGAAGGGCGCGAAGAAGGCGAGCGAGGCGCCGGTGCGGATGGCGATTTTGTTTTCGGGTTGCGGTTATCACAAAAGTGAATGGTGGGCGAAGGGTGAGGGCAAGGCGATGGAGCTGGGCAAGGTGCTCGCGCCGTTGAATGAGTTTCGCGACAAGATGGTTTTCATTCGCGGGCTTTATAATAAGGAGGCGCTGAAGGGGAACATTCACAGTTCGCAGACGGGGAATCTGCTTTCGGGCGCGCCGTTGGCCTCGGGCGGTCGGATTTCGTCCGGCACCAGCGTAGACCAGTACGTGGCACAACGCATTGGCCGGCAGACGAAGGTGCCGAGCTTGGTGCTCGGTTGCGAAAAATCCAATCCCGGCGTGCACAAGAATTATTCGCTGCTGTACAGTTCACACATTTCGTGGAGCAGCCCGAACTCGCCCACGCCGCTGGAGGTTTACCCGGCGCTGGCGTTTGATCGGTTATTCAAAAACAAGGCACAGGCGGGCGACCAAAGCGTGCTCGATGCGGTACTCGGCGACGCGAAAGATTTGCGCCGCAACATCAGCCAGCTCGACCAGCAAAAGCTCGACGAGTATTTAAATTCCGTGCGCGAGGTGGAGCAGCGCATCGAAAGCGCCGGCCAACGCGGCGAGTTGCAGGGCTGGCGGCCGACGCTCGCCAAGCCCAATATGCCCCGCCCGAAGGACGGCTATCCGCAAGACATCGTGGAGCACATGCGGCTGATGAGCGACATCCTCGTGCTCGCGTTCCAGACCGACACCACGCGCGTGTGCACCCTCAAGCTCAACAACGACCACGGCACCCTGCGCTTCCCGCACCTCAACGTGGATTACATGATTCACCATCTGCTCTCCCACAACGACACCAACGACTGGCTGAAGGTGAACCAGTTTTTCCTCGAGCAAATGGCCTACATCGCGCGCCGTCTCGACGCCATCCAAGAAGGCAACCGCACCGCGCTGGATAACACCATGCTCATGCTCTGCTCCAGCATGCTCACCGGCCATCACGACGCCACGCAGCTTCCGGTCGTCATGCTCGGCGGCGGCGGCGGCCGAATCAAAGGCGGGCAGAACCTGAATTATCTCGGCAAACCCAACCGCCAAATGAGCCGACTGTTCATCAGCATGATGGACAAGATGAATGTCCGCCCAAAAACCTTCGGCGATGCGGCTGCGCCGTTGGATGAGGTGTAGATTACGTAGGATTTTATTTGCCCAATCTCCGCCACGCGCCTAGCCTCGGCGCATGAACCGACGCACTTTTATTCAATCCACCGGGGCCGCTGCGGCAGTGATGGCCACCTCGCAACTCGAAGCGGCTGACAAGAAACGTGAGCGGGCGAACAAGGGGTTGATTTTTAAGTCCACTAAATTTGGCGGGCGGGCGAATTTGAAGCGGATGAAGCGGCTCAAGGAATTGGGTTTTGACGGCATCGAGGGAAGCGCGCCGGGGATGGATATCGCTGGGCTGCGCAAGGCGTGCGCGGAGGTGGAGCTGCCGATGCACGGGGTGGTTTATAATAAGCATTGGCAAAAGCGGCTGTCCTCGCCGGACAAGGCTACGCGCGACGAGGGGCGCACGGGGCTGGAGGCGGCGATTCGCGAGTCGAAGGCGGTGGGCGGTTCGTCGGTGCTGCTGGTGCCGGGGCGCGTGAGTGGGCCGAACGAGACGCATGAGCAGGTTTGGGAACGGTCCATCACGGAAATTCGCAAGGTCATCCCGCTGGCGAGCAAGCTGGGCATTCATGTGCTTATCGAAACGGTTTGGAATGGTTTTTGCTACAAGCCGGTGCAGTTCCGCGACTATATAGATGAAATTAACAATCCATGGGTGCAGGCGTATTATGACATTGGCAACATGCAAAAGTTCGCGCCCAGCCACGAATGGATTCGCGTTCTCGGCAACCGCAATGTGAAACTGGACGTGAAGGATTGGGGCAAGAAAAACGGGTTCTGCCCGCTCGGCCAGGGCGATGTGGAGTGGGACAAGGTGCGGGCGGAGTTAAAGAAAATCGGCTTCTCCGGCTGGGTCACGCGCGAGGGCAGCGACGGTGGCGACGACAAGACGGCGGCACTAATGGATGAATTACTCGATCTTTAAGTGGGTTTTTAGCCGGAACTTTCCAGCACGATTTTGAACTCGAGGCCGGAGGGCTTGCGGTTTCGGCAGGTGACTGTTCCGCGGCAGGCTTCGACGCAGGTTTTGACGATGGCCAAGCCGAGGCCCGCGCCGCCGGTGGCTCGGTTGCGGGCGAGTTCTGGCCGGTAAAAGGGGTCGAAAATCTTGGGCAAACTTTCCTCGGGCAAGCCCGGGCCGCTGTCGGTGATGAGGAGGATCAGTGATTCGTTTTCACGCTCGGCGCTCACGTTGATGGGGCCGGCGTCGCCGGCGTATTGGATGGCGTTGCGGAGGAGGTTGCCGAGCGCGAGCGACAAACGCTGCGCGTTGGCGTTCACCGAAATCTCCTTGTTGACCGAAATTTTCACCGTGGAATTTTTGGCGCCTTCCCGTTCCATTACGCGGTCGATGATTTCGCGGAGGTTCACCGGTTCCAGTTCAATGGACTTGGGCTTCACGCCTTCCTGCGAAAAAAGCAGCAACTCGTTGACCAGCTCGGACATGTGCTCCACTTCGTCCTGCACATCCGCAACGTATTTTTTTTGCTGATCATCCGCGCGTTGATCGAGGATGCCCAAGGCAACTTGAATGCGCGCGATGGGGGAACACAGCTCGTGCGAGATGTCGCCGAGAAACCGCCGCTGGCCCTTCACAAAACCATCCAGCCGCTCGGCCATGTGATCGACGGCCTGTCCCACGCGGCCGATTTCGTCGGTGCGCGAGGTGCCGACCCGCGTGTCGAAATTTCCCTCCGCAATTTGTTCTGTGGCGGCGGTGATCTTGGCGATGGGCTGGGTGATGTTGCGCACCATCGGCAACCAGAAAAGCACTGAAAGCACCGTGGCCAAGATGAGGATATTCACCCATCGCAATGGATCGGAAAAGAGACCAGCGCCGCTCATCGTGTCGGACACGGTAACAAGTGTGGCAAAGTAGTGGGCTTGGTTTGGCCCTCGTTGAACCCGGCGCAGTCCGAGGAGGTTTTCGCTGGGGAGTTCTTCGCTTCCCTCGGCCTGAACTACCACGGGAATATCCACTCCCGCCCAATACCGCGCTTGGGGCTTGTCCGTTTTGATCATAAAAACCGCGGTGGGGGAAGTGGGAATACGGTTCGGCGGAGGATTGCCGCCATTTTGTGCTGGTCTGGATTCGTTGCCACCGCCTCGTCCTGGGCGGTTGGGCGGGCCTGCGTTGCCGCGCTGCCGCAGCCAAGTTTCCAATTCAGCTTTGCTCAACTGTTTGTCTTTGTTGGTGTCGGCCTCGGTCATTATTTCTGTGATTTGTTCGGGCCTGAAGGGGATCCGCCGTCGGCTGAAAGGAAGGCTGCCCCGGGTTCCGCGCTGGACAATCTCCTCATATTTTTTGCGTTGCTCTTCATTGAGCAACTCATCCATTTGATTCCGATAGTCCTGCATTATTTTACTGAGCAACTCGCGCGACTGGACGATGCGTTCTTCCCGGGGCAATTCCCGCAGGGCGGAGTTGGTCCACATGCTGCGGAAAGCCTGATCGCGCTCGAGCCTGACAGTGGAGTATTTCTCGCGCTGTTCCTCATTCAACTGGAGTTGCTCGGCCAAGGTTGGGGGCCGTTCACGGGGCGGTCTGGGGCGCGGAAGGTTGGCGATTTTTTCGCGAACCTCGTTGGGGATTTTCAGGGAATCATCCACCAGCGATTGGCCGTCGATCCCCACCAGATGAAAATCCACTTTGTAGATTTCAGAAAACTTTCTCAGCTCGCCTGCCCAATCCTCGCGCAGCCGGTTGGTGAGCCCATCGGAGATGACTTGAGCCACTTGTCGCACCCGTTGCTCCGATGGGCCAACGAATGGCGAGCCGGGTCCGATTTGGAATTCGTAGACCGCCCAGATCATTGCGCCAATCAGCAGCAGGTTCAAAAAGAACCAGGCGAGTATTTTGGTGAAAAGTGTGCCGCGGATGTTCATTGTCAATTCATTGCTTGATCATCATGTACCCGACCGACCGGACGGTTTGGATGAAGGTGGGTGCCTTGGGATCATCGCCCAGTTTCTGGCGCAGGGCGCTCACGTGGACATCGATCGACCGGTCGAACACATCGTAATCGCGTCCGGCCACGTCATCGAGAATTTGTTCGCGCGACCGCACTCGTCCGCGCGCGCGCGTGAGGCTCAGTAACAGATCGAATTCCAGCGAGGTCAGTTTCAGCGGCACATCGCCCAGCACGGCGGTGCGTGAGCCGGGCGAAATAATAAGATTGCCATTGGTGAGGTCCGCTTCAACCTCTGGCCCGTGTTCCGCGCCGGCTTTGGGTTTGGCCCGCCGCATCACCGCGCGCAGCCGCGCTAACAATTCGCGCGTGGAAAATGTTTTGGGCAAATAATCATCCGCGCCGATCTCCAGCCCCACCACGCGGTCGGCCTCATCGCCGCGCCCGGTGAGCATCAGCACCGGCACATTGGATTGGTGGCGGATGGCCTTGAGCACTTCAAAGCCGTCCATGCCCGGCAGCATCACATCCAGAATCACCGCGCGGTAATCGCCGTTGAGCACTTTCTCCAATCCCTCCGGGCCGGTGTTGGCCGAGGCCACATCGTATCCCAGCGGCGCGAGGTAATCGCGAATCAACTCGCACAGCTTCGGGTCATCATCAATGATGATAATCGGCGTGGCCACCGAGGGAGATCCCGGCACAGCGGCTTCGGGCTGTATGTTCATTGCTTGACTCATGGCACTTTGCTTTTGCGAACGGGGATAGCTTACCCGTTTTCACTCATTTTTTCCCTGAACTTTACAACATTTTACAATTTTTAGGCCCCGTTCACACAACCCCTTTACATCCAGCGGGTCTAATATATCAAGCAGATGCGATGCATCCAACTCAATTGAAGGGAAAAAACGATGAGCACAATGAGCACGATGATGGTGGGAATGGCCGATTGCGCGGTGCGCAATGAGGAAAACGAATCGATCGAAACCGACGCCGCGATCCTTCGCCGCATTCGCAACGGCGAGCCGGAGGCCTTCGAGATTTTGGTGGCCCGTTATAAAAATCGGGTGTTCGGAATTCTGACTCATTACGAGCGCGATGCGCACAAGGTGGAGGATCTCGCGCAAGACACCTTTCTAAAAGCGTGGCGCAATTTGAAACAGTACCGCGCCAAGTCGCCCTTCGAGCATTGGCTTTCCCGCATTGCCAGCAATGTGGCGCGCGATCATCTGCGCCGCATCCAGCGCCGCATCCGCGAAACCAGCTTCGAGGATTTGGGCGAAGGCTCCATCGATTGGCTCAGCACCGGCAACATCAACCGCCAACTCAAGGTTAGCGAAGCGCGCCAACTGCTCGAATACGCCATGCAAGCCCTCACCCCTCTCAGCCGCGTGATCCTCACCCAGCGCGAGATCGAAGGGCGCAGTCTCAAAGAGGTCAGCGAATTCACCGGTCAATCCGTTGACTCCGTAAAAGTCCGCTGCCATCGCGCCAAAGCCAAAATGCGCGAGGCCCTCAAGCAACTTCAAGAAAAAGAAAACCGCGCCATCGCCTCGGCGAAAGTCGACTGGCAACCCTATTTGGAAGTCGCTCCGATCGCCGTTTAGCTCGCGTTTCCCCACCAATTCTCTTTACGCCATCGCTCGTGCCGGTACGCTCGCGGCATGCGCTCCCTCGTTTCGCCCTCACGGTTTCTCGCCCTGTGCATCGGTTTTCTGATTGCCGGGAATGCCAACGCCGCCGCCCTGATGGCGGGTGCCGCCAAGGTGGACATCACCGACGAGCGCGGGCCAGTCAACGACCGCCTTTACGCGCGGGCGTTGGTATTGAAAAGCGGCGACACCACCGCCGTGCTCGTTACCCTCGATGCCGTGGCCATCGGCGAGATCGGGCGCATCAAGGATGACTTTTTGCCAAACGTCCGCGCGAAGCTGCTCGCGGAACTGGGCATCCCGCCCGCCCACACCATTTTCAATGCCAGCCACTGCCACGGCCTCGTGCATCCGGATGTGGAGGCGCGCACCGTGCAGGCGGTGAAAGCGGCTGTGAAAAATCTCGTGCCCGTGAAGGCCGGCGCGGGCGTGGGGCGCGAGACGCGCATTATGGAAAACCGGCGGCTCGTTTTGAAGAGCGGCAAAGTGGTGGACGTGCGCCACGCTTACTCGCTGCCGCCCGATGAATTGGTCGCCGCCGTTGGTCCTGTGGACACAGAAATTGGAGTGCTGCGCCTCGACCGCCTCGATGGCAAACCGCTGGCCATCGTTTACAACTTTGCCTGTCATCCCATTCAAAACGTTCCCAGCGGCGGCAACACCGCCGACATCACCGGTTTTTCGTCAAAGACCATCGAGGAAAATCTGGGCAAGGATTGCATCGCGCTTTTTGTGCAGGGCTGCGGCGGCGACATCAACCCCATCAACTACAAAGCCGTCAACCATCTCCGCAGCGCCGAGCCTCTCGGTCTCATGCTCGGGCTGAGTACGCTGCGCGCCGTTCGGAAAATCAAAAGCCAACCCGGCCAGCCCTTGGTCGTTCACAGCGAAAAGCTTAAACTCCCCCGCGCCGACCACGCCAAGCGCATTGCCGCGATGGAAACCGAGCGCGAGAAATCGGTCGGTTCATTGAAGGGCACGTTCCTCAACTTGAAAACGTTTTTGCCGCTCACGGTGAAGTACAATCTCTCGCCTGATTTTCCTTCGCTCAATTCCTATCGCTACCTGCACGAGCGCAAAATGGGCCGCGCCGGTTTGGATAAATTGGACGCCACCAACCGCGCCAACCTCCGCGCTTATGTTCGCAACATTCACGCGATGGAACAAATCACCCGCATCAACACCAACCTGCGGTTGCTGAAGAAGCACCAGAAAAACGGGTACGGTTCCGGCAACAAAACCATTGAGGTCGAAGTCGCCGGCCTGCGCGTGGGCGAGTTTGTGATGGTCACTTTTCCCGGCGAGTTAACCGTGCAGATTGGCCTCAACATCAAAAAGGCATCCCCGCACGACCACACATTCATCGCCGGCTACACGAACGGATACATCTATTACGCTCCCACCGCCAAACAACTCCGCAACGCC
>DQLO01000094.1 GCA_015660155.1 Verrucomicrobiota bacterium | reverse complement strand
GACCGCTCCGTGCTCGGCTACCTCACCGGCGTGCTCGGCGCCAAGGCGATGCCAATTTTGGCGGGTGTTTATGACCATCCCGATTTGGACGACCGCAACCGTAGCAGCATCCGGCAGATTGCCGCCAACTACATGGGCGTCAGCGCGGATGCCAACATCATCGTCAACAAACGTATGACGGAGAGTTTCCAACTCCTCACCGCCACCGGCGACAAGGCGCGCGACAAGCGGTCGCAAGGTTTGCGCAACGTCCAATACTACCTCGGCCGCCTCGGCGAAGGGCGCAACGTGCCCGCGGAAACGCTCCAAGCCCGCCAACAATATCTCTCCACCCTCCGCGTGCAAACGCAGGACAAAGAAGTGCTCGTCTGGATGGATCGCGTCGACCAACGGCTCGTCGATATGAGCGACCCCGAGAAGGCCAAAAAACTCGACGGCCGCTTCGACCCCCGCCGCGCGCCGCGCAAGCGCTAAACAAGCTAACAGCTGTTCAATCGCGCGCGCGGATGCTAACCTCTGCGCGTTGAGTAATCACAATCCCATCATCGCCGCGTTGGACGTGCCCGACGCCGCGCGCGCCCTGACGCTCGCCGAACAACTCGCCCCCGCCGTGGGCGCATTCAAAATTGGCAAAGAACTCTTCGTCGCCGAAGGCCCCGACATCGTCCGCCGCGTTCGCGACACCGGCGCAAGCGTGTTCCTCGATCTCAAATTTCACGACATCCCAAACACCGTCGCCAAAGCCGTCGCCAGCGCCGCGCGGCTCGATGTGCAAATGCTCACCGTCCACGCCAGCGGCGGCACCGAAATGCTCCGCGCCGCCCAAGCCGCCGCCAACGAAGCCGACAATTCCCCCCTCATCCTCGCCGTCACCGTCCTCACCAGTATGGACGAAACCGACCTCGCCGAAATTGGCATCGAAAAAAATCCTGCTCAACAAGTCCAACACCTCGCCACCCTCGCCACCGCCGCCGGCCTCAAAGGCCTCGTGTGTTCGCCAATGGAAATCGCCCCCCTACGAAAAATCCTCCCCGACGACATACAGCTCATCACCCCCGGCATCCGCCCCGCCAACAGCGACACCGGCGACCAAAAAAGAATAATGACCCCCGCCGAGGCCATCAATGCCGGAGCCAGCTGGCTAGTTATCGGAAGACCTATCTGCGCCGCAGAAAACCCACGCGCCGCCGCCGAGGCAATCCTCGAAAGTTTGGCCGGTTTGGCGAAGTGAAAAAGTTGAAGCGCCGCTAAATTAAGCCGCGTCGGGGTTCACGCACTTGGGGCCTTTGAGGGGATCCTTTGCCGCTTCGATGACTGGGAATTCTTCGGCGGTCAGATTGATGGCGATCCATTCCTGTTGATCATCGGGCACTTCGTGATCGGCGTGAATGGCTTCCACGGGGCACGCGGCGACGCACGCATCGCAGTCGATGCAGGTTTCGGGATTGATCAACAGTTTGTCGGGCGCTTCGTGAAAGGCGGCCACGGGACATTCATCCACGCAGCTCGTGTAAACGCAATCGACACAGGCACCTGTAACAACGAAAGCCATAATTTATTTTCTCCCGCCCGCAGGTCACCCACGAGTTGCGGGAGGCTATTCATTCAAAGCCCAAAAGTCAATCTGCTTTGCTCACCAAACCTGCACGGAATCGGCGGCGAAGATTTCTTCGAGGAGGATTGAGTAGTCGCCGTTGGGGTCCACTTCGGTGAGGTCGATGATGCGGGTTTCGTGGCCGGCGGTTTCCTGGGCGGCGATGATGCTGGCGGGTAGCGGATCGTCTTCGCGGGTGAGGATGTGGATGATGCGGGCCATTATTAAAATCGGATGACGATCGCCGCCTCGGCGGCCAGTTCGGCGAGGGCGGGTTCTTTGATGTGGTTTTTCAGAATCACTTCGGTGTCGAGCGCTTCCATGGTTTGATCATCGGGCATCACGTACACGCGCCCGCCTTTTTCGCGAACCATTGGGAGGAATTGTTTGTACATTTTGCCTTCGGGCAAATCCGCGGCGGCTTCGCCCAGCGCGTGGGCGGCGGCGTGATGCAGCACGATGTTGACTTCCACCTGTTCCCAAACACAAACGCCACCGGCCAAGCGCACGGCTTCGGCGGCGCGCGGGTTGGTGCGGGGATCAGCATCAATGATAATGAGCACCTTCCGCTTGGGCTTGAGGTCGACCTTCAGTTTGTCTGCGAGGGTTTCCATCATATCAGTTGAAACTGACAAAGCGATCGGTGGCAGACATCACGTCGTTGAGCAATGTGAGGCCGCCGTACAATGCGTTTTCGCCGGGGACGATTTTGCGCCGTTGGCAGGCGTAGGCGCAGGCAAAAAGGCGGAGGCCGTGGCCGCGCAGGGTTTGCACGCGTTGGTCTTCCACGCCCGCCACGGCGTCGTCGAGGCAGTAGAGGTAGACTTCGTCTTTGGCGGTGAGGGCGGCGGCGGCGAGCTGGAGGCCGTGGTGAAAGCTGGCGTGCGTGGGCGCGACGGAAATCAGAATGCCCAGTTTGCGCGCCTTCGACTCCTGCTCCATGGGGCGAGGGTAATGGGGCCGCGCGGCGGTGTCAATCGGCGGCGTTTATTTGATCTTCACGCCGTGCTCCCACAACGGCGTGAGGTCGGGGTCGTTGACGGCCATATTTTTGACGCGCTTGGAGTCGCCTACTTTGAGGGCGCACTCGAGCCATTCGCGGGCTTCTTGAATGGCGCCGCTTTGGCATTTGTAACAGGCGAGGTTGTACGGGATGGCCTCGTCATGCGGAAAACGTTTGAGCATCGGCACGAGCAGGTTGAAGGCTTCCTCGAAACGCTCGAGATAAAAAAGCGCGTTGCCGTGGTTGATCCAGCCTTGCGGCATCTCCGGCTGCGCCTCGATCATCTTGAGGCTCACGATGAGGCACGTGTCCCAATCCTGCATGCGATTGTGAATATGCCAGCGCACCTGCAGCACGTCAAAGTGCTCCAGATAGTCCGATGAAATTAACTCCAACTCAGCCAAGGCCGAGGCGTAGTCCCCCAATTCCATCCACCCTTCAGCGCCGGACAGGAAATGCGTGTCCGGTGGTTCCAATTGTCCCATCTTCATTGCTTGCCCAATATGCGAAAACACGATGCACCTTTGCGAAACGTTTGGTTGTTCCCCCTCCTTGGTGAATTCGTGCGGCTCCCTCGCAACGGCATTGTGTTTAGCAGAAACCGGGCCAACGCCCAAGCTCGGGTTATTCACCACGCTTTTAGCTGAAAACAAAAAGATTGTGCGAAATTGAATGGCACTACTTGCCGCACATGCGCAATAGCTCCGCTTCATCAATCACCGGCACGGACATTTTTTCCGCCTTGGCGAGCTTGCTTCCCGCCGCTTCGCCAGCCACCACGTAGTCGGTTTTTTTGCTGACGCTGCCGACCACCTTGCCGCCCGCCGCCTCGATGCGTGCGGCCGCCTCGTGGCGTTTCAAATTCGGCAGAGCCCCCGTCAGCACAAACGACTTCCCCGCCAACGGCCCGGCCGCGGCGGCGGTTTGCACGATGGAAGATTCAAAATTTAATCCCGCCTTGCGCAGCACTTCGATGAGCGCGCGGTTCCGCGAATCGCCAAACCAAAAATGCACGCTCTTGGCGATCACCTCGCCCACGTCATCAATCGCCACCAACTCCTCTTCCGAGGCATCCATCAATTCATCCAAGTTTGCAAACCGCCGACACAACGCCTTTGCCACCCCCGCGCCCACGTGCAAAATCCCCAGCCCAAAAATCAACCGCCACAAATCCCGCTGCTTGCTCGCTTCCAATCCGTCTAAAAAATTCTGAGCCGACTTCTCCGCCATCCGCTCCAACCCCGCCACCTCCGCCAGTGCCAGTTTATAAAGCTCGCCCACGTTATCCGCCAAGCCGTGCACCCCCAACTGCCGCACCAACACCTCGCCGCCGCCTTCAACATCCATCGCCCCGCGCGCGCAAAAGTGCTCCAACCGCCCCCGCACCTGCGCCGGGCAATCCGGATTCGGGCAGCGCCAAACCACATCCGCCTCATCCTTCGCCGCCTTAGATTTGCATTCGGGGCATTCCTTTTTCAGCACAAACGCCTTGGATTTCTTCGGTCGTTTTTTCAACACAACCTCCACGACGGCCGGAATAATCTCGCCCGCTTTTTCGATCACCACCGTGTCGCCGATGCGAATGTCCTTACGCTGAATCTCCTCTTCATTATGCAATGTCGCGCGCGCCACCGTGCTACCGGCGATCAACACCGGCTCCAATTCCGCCACCGGCGTCAGCGCCCCCGTGCGGCCGACTTGGATCGTGATGGCTTTGAGCACCGTCTCCGCTTGCTCCGCTGCGTATTTGTACGCGATCGCCCAGCGCGGCGCTTTGGAGGTCGCGCCGCATTGTTCGCGCAGATTCAAATTGTTGAGCTTGATGACCGCGCCGTCGGTTTCGTAATCCAAATCGTGCCGCGCAATGTCCAGCTCGTTGATGGCTGCCACCAAGTCCGCGTGCGATTGGCCCGTCCAAATTTTCCCCGCCGTCGGCAAGCCCAGTTGTTTCAACCAATCCACCACCTCTTTTTGTGTTGGCGGCACCTCGCCCTTCACCTCGCCAAGCCCGTACAGAATAATCCCCAGCGGCCGTTCGGCCACCATTTTTGGGTCGAGCATTTTCAGCGATCCCGCCGCCGCATTGCGCGGATTAGCAAAAGGTTCTTCGCCCTCCGCCTTGCGTTTTTCATTGAGCTTCGCAAACCCCGCGCGGCTCATAAAAACCTCACCGCGCACTTCCAGCAGAGCGGGCACGGGAGGGACGAGTTCCACCTCGTCCGTGTTTTTGGTTTTATTTTTTCTGGAAGAATGGGACGAGGTGGAACTCGTCCCTCCCGCCAATCGCAAAGGCAAACTGCGGATCGTCTTGAGATTGCCCGTGATGTCGTCGCCACTTGCCCCATCGCCGCGCGTGGCACCCACGACGAGCACGCCGTTTTCGTAACGCAAACTCACGGCGAGCCCGTCAATCTTCGGCTCAATCGTCCAGTCGAGTTCCGCCTCCGGCAATCGCTTTTCCGCCCGTTTCAAAAACGCCGCCAGCTCATCAAACGAATAAGTGTTGTCGAGGCTCATCATCGGCTGCGCGTGCCGATGCGATGGAAATTCGCTCACCGGTTTGCCGCCCACGCGCTGGCTCGGCGAATCTGCCGTCAGCAATTCCGGATGCGCCTCCTCCAAATCCAGCAGCTCGCGATACAACCGATCATAATCCGGATCGCTGATGGAGGGCTCGGCCAACACATAATAAGCGTGGTCGTGCCGGCGAATTTCCTCCGCTAAAATCGAATGCCGTTTTTTGTTCTCTGCCGCGCTCATTTTTTCCTGCGCTTTTTGTACGGCAACCGTTTCACCTTCACAAAATTTTTCGGCAACGAATCAAACTCCAGATCTTTGTGCCACAGCTCCGCGCCGAGCCGCCGCGCAAGCACAACGATAATTGCATCCGCCGTGCTCATCCGATAATCGGCCCGCAACTCGCCCGCAGCCACGGCTTCCGCATCGGTCACTTGCAGCCAATCGATCGGAGCCATCCGCACCACGCTCATTGATTGCGGGTACAAATTCGGCTGTGCTTGCTTCATGCTCTTGGCTAATTCCAAAAGACTGATCTGCGCCATAAACACACGCCTGTCCTCATCCGCCGCACGGGACAACATTCTGCCCATAATCTCGAATCCCTCCTCGCGGTAAATCCACGCAAGAACCGCCGAGCTATCCAGAAGCACCACTTCACTCACGAGCCCGCTCCTCCCGACGCATCTCCAAGAAGGCATTCCACCCGCGCTTGGCCTCTTCGCGCGTGAACATTTTCGGCAAATTTTTCCACGCATCCTTGGGCAGGGGCGTGCCGATGAGTAGACCGTCGCGGATTTCCCATTCCACGTGCGAACCGGGAGCCATCTCCAATTCCTCGCACAAGGCTTTGGGGATGGAAATTTGTCGTTTGGCCGATAGCAATGTTTTCATACCGATAACTTACAGTAAAACTCGCGAGCCGTCAACCAAACTGGTTGGGTTTGGTAAAACTACCGGCTATTGTGCTGCCGGTAGCACGAAATCATCTGCGTGATACGAGCTGCGTACCAATGGGCCGCTGGCGACGTGGGTGAAGCCCATCGTTTCGCCGGTTTTTTTGTGCTCGGCGAATTGGTCGGGATGAATGAATT
>DQLO01000181.1 GCA_015660155.1 Verrucomicrobiota bacterium | reverse complement strand
TTTGCGCGCGTGGGCGGCGGAATTTACACCAAGGCAGCTGACGTGGGCGCGGATCTCGTGGGCAAGGTGGAAGCGGGCATCCCGGAGGATCATCCGCTCAACCCCGCCACTATCGCCGACAACGTGGGCGACAATGTGGGTGACGTGGCCGGCATGGGCGCGGACCTTTTCGAAAGCTACGTGGGCTCGATGATCGGCGCGATGGTGCTCGGCGCGGTGCTGATGACGGGCGTTGATGCGTTTAAAAACTTTGAAGGCGGCATCGGTGCGATTGGCGTCGTGATGCTGCCCTTGTGCCTCGCGGCCATTGGCATTGTGGCTTCGATGATTGGCACGATGTTTGTGTCCGTCGAAGAAGGCGGCGACCCCAAAGCCGCCCTCACGCGCGGTGAACTCACTGCGGCGGTCATCATGCTAGTGGGCGGTTATTTTATCATCAACGGTTTGCTGCCCGCCGAGTGGGTGTTCAATGGCACCACCTACACCTCAACCGGTGTTTTCTGGGCCAGCTTGATCGGCCTCGCTTGCGGGCTCGGCATCGGCTTTGTCACCGAATATTACACTGGCTTTAACAAAGAACCGGTGCGGGAAATTGCCCGGCAATCCGCCAAGGGCGGCGCGGCCACCAACATCATCGCCGGCATCGGCGTGGGCATGCGCTCCACGATGGGGCCAATCCTGTTTCTCGCTGCAGCCATTCTCGGCGCGTATCACTTCGCCGGCTTGTACGGCATTGCCATTGCCGCCGTGGGTATGCTGGCCAACACCGGCATCCAACTGGCCGTGGATGCTTACGGCCCCGTCGCTGATAACGCCGGCGGCATCGCCCAAATGAGTGAGCTGCCCGAGGAAGTGCGCGCCCGTACCGACAGTCTCGACGCCGTGGGCAACACCACCGCCGCCATCGGCAAAGGCTTCGCGATTGGTTCCGCCGCCCTCACCGCTCTCGCGCTGTTCGCCGCGTATATGGGTGTGGCGGGTATTACTACTATCAACATCGCCAACCCCAGCGTAATGGCCTGTTTGTTTGTGGGTGCGATGCTGCCCTTCCTGTTCTCGGCCATGGCCATCGAGGCTGTGGGCCGCGCCGCCAGCGATATGATCAAAGAAGTGCAGCGCCAGTTTAAGGACATCCCCGAGCTGAAAGCCGCGTTGGCCAAGATGAAGGAACACGGCGACAAACCGGTGGACGAATGGCCCGAGGAGGATCGCAAGATTTACGAGGCCGCCGACGGCAAGGCCGAATATGCCAAATGCGTTTCCATTTCCACCGCGGCTGCCATCCGCGAGATGGTCCAGCCCGGCCTGCTCGCAGTGCTGACGCCGGTGGTGGTTGGGTTTGGATTTAAATTTGCCATGGACGGCGACGGCAAGGCGGCCGCGATGGCACTCGGTGGCCTCCTCGCGGGCGTGACGGTGAGCGGCGTATTACTCGCCCTCTTCCAAGCCAACGCCGGTGGCGCGTGGGATAACGCCAAGAAAATGTTCGAAGAAGGCAAAGGCGTGGAAGTCGACGGCGTTTACCATACCAAAGGCAGCGACGCCCACAAAGCCGGCGTCGTCGGCGACACCGTGGGCGATCCCCTCAAGGATACCTCCGGCCCGTCGTTGAACATTTTGCTGAAGCTAATGACCGTCATCGCGCTGGTGATCGCGCCACTACTCGTGGCCGATGCCGCCAATGGCGACGGCGACAAAGCCAGCGACAAACCCAATGTGGAGCAGGGCGTGGGTGACAACCCCAATGAAATGCCCGGAGGCAATAATGAAGCCCCCGGAAAATCCGATAACTCGCCGAACAATCCCAAAGGCGGCTCCGTGAAGCCCGGCAACACCGAAACCCCCGGCCAAGGCGGCGGCGGCAACAGTGATGGTGGCGACGGTGGTTCCGGAAATAATTAAACCAATTAACCCCTCTGAAGAGAGCCGCCCTACGGGGCGGCTTTTTTATTGCCGAATGAAGATTCGCGATTGGCGGTTGGCTATTTTTTTCATTCGCCCTTCGTCATTCGTCAATCACGAGTCCCGTTTCTTCCGTGCGGCGGCTTCGGCGGCTTGGTGGCAGGCGTCGGCGACTTGGGCGAGTTCTTCGAGGAAGGGTTCGCGCTTGGCTTCGGGCAATGCGCCGAGGAGGTTGGCTTGGAGGTTCTTGGCGATGATGCGGAGTTCATCAAGTTTTTCCCCGCCAGCGGGAAGCAGCAAAATGCGGTAGGCGCGGCGGTCGGTTTCGTGGGGCTTGCGCTCGATCCAGCCGGATTTCTCGATGCGCTCGAGCAAGGACGCCACGGTGTTGGGGTCGCTGCTCATTTTCCGCGTGAGCTCGCTTTGGGTGAGGCCGACTGGGTCGCCTTCGCTGAGGGTGCGCAGCACGGTAAACTGATCCGGTGTGGCGCCGGCGTGGCTGATGCTGCGGCGGAAGGCTTGGTTGAGCCCGTACCACGCGCGGCGCAGTAGGAGCGGCAGTCGCTTGCGTTCGGGGGCGTCGATGGGGAGTTCGTCGTTGTATTCTTCGGTAGACATTTTGGGTTGGGACGCACAATCGTACGTACAGGTACGATTTCTGCCTTGCTTTTCCCACCGAGTAAAGCCATTAAGTCCGCCGGACATGCGAACTCGGCGCGCGCTTCACCCTTGGCTCGTGCGTCCAGAGGTCGCACAAACGGATTAATGATAATGAAGTTGAACAAACTTGCCGCGCTCACAGCGCTCTTAATTTTCTCCACCCTCAGCACCCACGCTGCGGTCACTGGCTGGACCAATTGGCGCGGGCCGCATCAGTCGGGGCGCTCGGATGCCACCGATTTGCCGAAGGCCATCAAGGCCGCCGACGCGTTGTGGACGCACAACATCGCCGGGCGAGGCCACACGGTGATCGCCGATGGGCGCGTGTTCGCGTGGGGCTATCGCGGCGCGGGCGCGGATTTGCAGGAGGTGCTGCTGTGCCTCGACGAGGCTAATGGCAAAACAATTTGGGAACACGGCTACAACGATTATTTGAGCGACACGGTTTACAGTCGTTACACCGTCGGCGCGCCGACTATCGATCCGGCGACCGGTTGGATTTATTTGATGACCACCAACGGCGGAGTGAAATGTTTCAACGCCGACGGAAAAATCCAGTGGGAGTATTCGTTGATGGAACGCTTCGGCCGGCTCACCTTTCCCAATGGCCGCACCGGCGCGGCGGTGATCGATGGCGACCTCGTCATCGTGCGCGGCGTGACAAGTTACTGGGGCAAACAAGGGCCGGCGCGCGATCGCTTTTATGCGTTCAAGAAAAAAACCGGCGCGCCCGTTTGGGCCAGCACGCCGGGTGTGGCGCCGAAGGACAGTTCGTTTTCCACGCCGGTGCTCGCCAATGTCGGCGCGCGCCGCGTGTTTTATGCCGGCACGGGCGATGGCAATGTGGTGTGCGTGGACGTCCGCACGGGCCAACCGCTTTGGCGCTTTCAACTGTCGCACGGCGGCGTGAATTCTTCCGTGGTGATCGATGGCGACACGCTCGTGGCCATCCACGGCAAGGAGAATATCGATAGCTCCGGCGAAGGCCGAATGGTCGGCATCAAACTCCCCACCAAACTTCCCGCCCCCGGCGAGCCTCAGTTGATTCTGAAAGACAAAGACCTCAAAATCGCCGATGGCAAGGCGTGGGAAAAATGGCGGCTGCAGCACGCGATGTTTACGAGCAGTCCCACGTTGGCCAATGGCCGCGTTTATCAAGTGAGCAAAACCGGCGTGCTCGTTTGCGTGGACGTCAAAACCGGCAAGGAACTTTTCGCCAAAAAAATCAACAACGACCAAATCCATTCCTCGCCGCTGTACGCCGATGGCCATTTGTACATCGGCTTTCCGAATGGCAAATTTATGGTCATCAAACCCGGCGATGACGACGCGGAGATTGTCAGCGAAGCGCAGCTCGAAGGCGGCATCCTCGGCTCGCCCATGGCGTGGAACGGCAAAATTTACCTTCACACCAAAACCAAACTCTACTGCTTCGGCAAAGCCAACGGCCAAAAACCCAAGGCCACGCTGCCCGCTGCCGATCTCCTCGCAGTCGGCAAGGCGGTGGCATTGCAAATTATTCCGGGCGATGTGTTATTGAAACCCGGCCAAACCATCAAGCTCACCGTCAACACCCTCGACGCCAATGGCAATGTGGTGGAGCGCGGCGTGTCGGCGGAGTTTGAAAAATACATCCCGCCCACTGCCAAAGTAAAAACCAGCATGAACGCCGGCGTGAACAACAACGCCATCACGGCGGACTCGAATAACGTCGCCAGCGCTGGCGCGTGGATGGCCACTGCGGGCGGGCTCAAGGGAATCCTGCGCGGCCGCATTCTGCCGAAGATTCCTTACACGCAGGATTTCGAGAGCTTCAAGCTCACGGTGGATCACAAAACCGATGGCGTGAAATTTGCCTACCCGCCGCTGGCCTGGACCGGCGCGCGGTTAAAATGGGAAGTGCGCGAAATGGACGGCGGCAAAGTGTTCGCCAAAACGCTCGACCGCGTTTTGTTTCAGCGCGCGATTACGATTTTTGGTGATCCCAATTCCAGCAATTACACCATCGAAGCCGACGTGATGACCGATGGCAGCCGCCGCGTGAAAGGCAACATCGGCGTGATGAACCAGCGTTATTTTATTACGCTCGTCGGCAATCAACAAATTCTTGAGGTGAGCAGCAACCACGAGCGCGTGAAAGAAAGCGTGCCGTTCCGTTGGTCGCCCAAGAAATGGTACCGCCTCAAAAGCCGCGTGGACATCGCGGCCGACGGCAGCGGCATCATCCGCGCCAAGGCGTGGCCCAAGGGCGAGCCCGAGCCGAAGGCGTGGACCCTGGAAGTGAAACACAAAAACGCACACAAAAAAGGCGCGCCCGGCATTATCGGTTTCTCGCCGCAAAGCCTCTTCCGCGTTTATATGGACAACATTTCGATTAAAAATAATTAACCGAACACATTAAACAAAAAGTATGAATCAAAAATCATTATTCGTGATGGGCGGCGTGAGCTTGCTTGCGGCCACCGCCATCATCGTGACGCAAACGAATTGTAAAACCGGCGGCGACGGTGATGCGCCCGCCCCAAGCGACACTGGCAAAACCACCACGCCCCCCGCGCCCGGCACGGCGGCCGCGTTGGTGGCGGGCGAGAGCTGGCCGATGTGGGGCCGTGACGGCAGCGGCAATTTGTTTTCGCCGGAGACGGGCATCGCGTCCAATTTCGATCCTGGCAAGTTTGTGCGCGGTAGCGAGGAGATCGATATGGCCACCACCAAAAATGTGCGTTGGGCCGCCAAGCTCGGCAGCCAAGCGTACGGCAACACCACGGTTTCCGGCGGCAAAGTGTTTGTGGGCACGAACAACGAAACGCCGCGCGACAAGCGGCACATCGGCGATCGTGGTAATGTGTATTGTCTCGATGAAAAAACCGGCGAGCTGCTGTGGCAGTTGGTGGTGCCCAAGCTCGGCGCGGGCAAGGTGAGCGACTGGGAATACCTCGGCATTTGTTCCAGCCCCACGGTGGAAGGCAATCGCGTTTATATTGTCAGCAATCGTTGCGAAATTCTTTGCCTCGATACCGAGGGGATGAAAAATGGCAATCAGGGTTTTCAGGGCGAAGGCAAGTTTATGGTCGATAAAGGCAAGCCGCCGCTGGAGCCGACGGAGTTGGATGCGGACATCATTTGGGTTTTTGATATGCGCAAGGAGGCGGGCTCGTTCCCTCACAATATCGCCAGCAGTTCGGTTTTGATTATGGGCGACCTGCTTTTTTGCACGACCTCCAACGGGCAGGATTGGAGCCACCTGAATATCCCCAACCCCAACAGCCCCTGCCTCATCGCGCTTAATAAAAAAGACGGCACGCTCGCCGGCGAAGAAGCCGAGGGCATCGGTCACCGTATCAAACATTGCAATTGGTCCAGCCCGTCCAAGGGCAAAGTGAACGGAAAGGACGCGGTGTTTTTCGGCGCGGGCGATGGCGTGCTTTATGCCTTCGACACCACGTTCAAAAAGGACGCCGACGGCTACGATGTTTTTAAACTTTTGTGGAAATACGATTGCGTGCCGGATGTGCATAAAAAAGACAAGGACGGCAACGACATCAAATACCCCGCCGCCGATGGCCCCAGCGAAATTATCGCCTCGCCAACGTATCATGACGGCCACGTGTACATCGCCCTTGGGCAGGATCCTGAGCACGGCGAGGGCGTGGGCAATCTCACTTGCATCAACGCCGACACCGGCGCGAAGGTTTGGGACTACCGAAAAATCCAGCGCACCATTTCCACCTGCGCCATCGACCCCGCGAGCGGGTTGCTCGTGGCTGCCGATTACACCGGCTACGTTTACTGCCTCGATTCCAAAACCGGCAAGGAACATTGGGTGTACGATACCAAAGCCCATATGTGGAGCAGCCCGCTCATTGCCGATGGTAAAATTTTCATTGGCGACGAGGACGGCGATCTTACCATTCTACCGCTCAAGGCGGATTTCCATCCCAAAAACGACGAGCCCATTTTTGAGACCAACATGCTCGTGCCGATTTATTCCTCACCCATCGTGGCGAACGGCACGCTGTACGTCGGCACGCAAACGCATCTTTACGCCGTGGCCTTGCCCAAAAAATCCGCCTCCTCCTCCAAGTAAGAGGCCACTAAAATGAGATATTTGATCGTCGCCCTCGTGGTGTCCCTTTGTTGGTTGCACCAAGACTGGTTAATTTGGCCGCTTCTTTCTGAAGTGCAAAAAGAACACGACCTCATCCTCGGCATCCCCGCCGGGTTGGGCTACCAAGTTGCGCTCTC
>DQLO01000204.1 GCA_015660155.1 Verrucomicrobiota bacterium | reverse complement strand
GGTCGATGGATTCTGACTCCTGTCTCCTGACTCCTCAAAAATGTGAACCACTTCTTTGCAGGGGCCGCTGCTGACTTTCTTGGGCTTGGCGTGGCGGAGATCAAGAGCGGTGCCGAGGAGCTTGAAAGTTTCGCCGAGGCTGGTGGGGGGCTTGGCTTTGACGATCTTGTTGAGTTCAGCAGCGGCGTCCTCAACGGTGTCATGGCCGAGGACCATCGCCATCCGTTTCTCGCTGCCGTAGGTATTGATGGCCAACGGGATGGGACTGGGCTTGCCGTTCACCGTGGGTTGCTCGAACATCAGCGCTTGGCCGCCGCCGGGCTTTTTCATCTCGCGGTCGGCAAGCTCGGTGATTTCCAGCTCGGTGGCCACGGGGGCACTAATGCGCCGCAGCTCGCCCTCTGTTTCCAGCTTGTTTATAAAATCACGAAACGAATCAAATGCCATGTGGGGGGCAGGTTAGCAAATGATGGGCGGGGAGGGAAGCGGGCGAAATCATGGGTCGCAACCCGGGGGCGGCGGTATGTTCGGGAGTCCGTTCATAGGGTCGTCCCGTTTGTTGCCATTTTTGGTTTTTGGCTTGGCGTTGGGGTCGGGGAAACCGGGGATGCGGTTTTTTGGGGTTTGGAAATCGATGGTGCGGATGGCGTTGAGGGGGATTGAAATTTTGCCGAGGGTGGGGCTGGTGAGGTTGAGGGTTTGGGCATCGGCGATTTTGAGTTGGCCGGTAATTTGGGTTTGGTTGGCGAGGGTGATAACGGCCGCGCCTTCAGGGCGTTTGTGTTTGAGGATTGCCTTGCGGGCGAGCTGGGCGATTCGGATTTTTGCCAGAGGGAGTTTGATGTCGCCAAAACTGGATTTGCAGATGGCAATGCCTTTTTTGATTTCCTTGATCTCGCCCTCTATGTGGTCGCCGTTGGTGAATGTGATATGATCCTGCTTTAGACCGGCGGGGAGTTGGCGGCCGATGGGCGAGTGTCCACTACTTTTGCGGATCACCAGATTTTCGATGCGCGCGGGTTGCTTGCCGCGTTGGACGAATAAAATGCCCGCGCCGAATTTTTCGAGGGGTTGTTCGGATTCCCAACTGCCGATGTGTTGGCCATTGATGGCGAGGTGTAGTTGGGCAGGGCGGAGGCTGGCGTGAATGGTGATGTGCGCGGCACGTTTGCCCAGCGCAGGGAGGGGGATGGATTTTCCGATGCGTCCGTTTTGGCCGGCGTCCCGATCGATGGGTTGCCGCTTGGCGGTGGCTTTGCCTTTGCGGAAGGTGAGGTCGAGGCTGTGCCCGGCGCGGTGATTGGTGAGGTTGTCGGTGAAAAACCGGAAGCCGATTTGCGGGTTGCCCTGTGGCGAGCGCAGGTCGAAATCCATGCGGATGGCTTGGGGGTTTCCGGGGAGCTTGCGGCCGAGGAGCGCGCCGTTTCCGCCGGGGCAAATCGCGGCGTTATTTTTAATCATCCATCGGCCTTGTTTATTAACCAGTTTTTCCAGCAATCCTCCTTCTGCCTCGCCGTGGGTGAAGACCCATTCGGCGGGGTTTTGGAATCCTTGAATTAGGGCGTCGCCCTCGGCAGAACGGGGCAGCAGGGCGCTGATGTGTTGGCGCGGAATGACCAACCGCCCGCAGTGGGTAGCATCGAGGGTGAGAGATTTTGCGTCGAGCGAGATGAGTTTGCCGGTGAATTGATCGCCGGAGACGAGGCGGCTTTCGCAATCGGGCGCGGCGGCGTTGGCAGTGGGGGTGAGCTGGAGAAAGCCCACGGTGCCGGGCTTGAGGTGAAAGGGTTCCGCCACGGCGGGGTGCTGCCAGCGGATGCCTTTGGCGGGATCAATGCCAAGAAATTTACCGGGGAAAATTCCGCCAGCGAAGAGCGCGGCAAACGGGCCTTCGGGCAGCACGAGTTGGGGCGCGGCCGGATTCGAATTATTCTTGCCCTCGAAGATTTCCAATTCAATCTGACGCCGAATTTTCGGCGGCAAGGGCACTTCTTTCGCAGGACAGAGAAATGCGCCAAGCAGGAGAAAAATGGCGGGCCGGACAGGCATCAGATTATCGCTTGAGCGGAATGATGCGTTGTCGCCCCTGCAATTGCTGAAGGCGCTCGATGACTTGCGGGGGCAATGCGCGGCCATTGATTTCATTGAGGTCGATGTTCCCGAGTTTTAGGGCAGTGCGGGTGGCGGGGCTGAGGGAAGTGCTTCGTGGTTTGCCCAGGTTAAACTCCACCCTGCGGAAGATGCTCGCATCAAAAGTGGCCTCGCCGAAGACGGGGCTGATGAGGGTGACTTGGTTGCCCTTCCACGTCTTGATGATGCCGGTGACGCGGTTGTTGCCGGCAAGGGTGGCGCGCACCGAATTGGCGGGAGTGGGCGGGGTGACTTGGGCATCGCGCGCAAAATGGATAGCGCCCACTTTTTCCATAGGGATATTGACCTCACCAAAACCGTCGGACTTAAATTTCATCACGTCTTTGCCGATGGACTGCAGTTTGCCGGTGATGCTGTCGTCATTGACGAATAACACGAAATCCTCTTTGGCGCCCGCCGCGGCAGTCACGCCGCCCGAGTTGGGCAGGTTGCCGCTCCACTGGTTGATGGTGAGGCGGCTGATGCGCATGGGGTTGCTTGTGCGGGAGGAAAAATTCAGTCCATTGCTCAAGGGCGGCGCGTTGGGAACAGTGTCCGGCCATTCGCCGACGAGTTTGCCGTTAATGATGACAGCGACTTTTCTTTTGGAGGCATCGTGGCAGAGCGCGATGCGCACTTTTTTTGGGCCGCTTCCGAAACTGTAGCTTCGGCTCGAAGGCTGCAGACGTTGGCCGCGGATGCCGCCATTTATTTTTGCATAGCGATACACGTACACCGAACTGCCGGTGAGCCGAATACTGTAGCAATTGCCGCTGCTGTACGAGGTGAGGTTGTCAGTCATGAACCCAATGTAAACGCTGGGGCTGCCGCGCTTCCATTCAAGGTCGAATTCCACCCGCGCTTTGGCGGGCATTTTTGGAAAGCTGCGGCCGATCACCGGGCCACTGGAGGCGGATTCGAATCCGCCATCTGAAAACGTCCAGCCCAGTGAGCCGCTCTTGGTTTCCTTCCAGCCCTTCTTGGTGGTTGGCCCGGAGTACATTGACGCGCCGGAAATCATGCCCGGCACAAGCGTCCGAATGGAGCTGCGATCCACCGCCAGTTCGCCTGCGTACCAGGTGCTGACGCGAAGTTTATTGTCTTCCATCCCTAAAATGTCGCCAGTGAGGCGGTCGCCGTTTGTAAACTCAATCACACCACTGTGAGACTTGGCGTTCGCTGGCGCGGGTTTGATAGCAAAATCAAGGCGGCTGATTCGATCTGCCGGGATCGTCAGCATGTCGGGTTTGATGTCTGGATGATTCCACGTAAGGCCGCGCTGCGGGTCGAAGCCGAGGAATTTTCCAAGCATACCATTGCCGCGAATCAATTGTAATTGGTCGGTCTTGCCGTTTGCTATAAAAGTTGTGGCGGGGCGAGCGGCGCCGGGCAGATTGGCATAGGAGCTCGGGCCCAGGATCCCCGGCTGGGCGAACGCGGCACCGGCCAGTAAT
>DQLO01000187.1 GCA_015660155.1 Verrucomicrobiota bacterium | reverse complement strand
CATAGGCGGCTGTGCCGCTCATCAGGCGCTGATACTCAGGACGCAACTGGCGACGGTAGTAGTGAAGCCGCTGGCGGTTTCGCTCCAGCGGCTTGTCGATGTAGAGGTTGTCGCCAAGGAAGAGAAAGGCGAAGGGCTTGGTTTTGGCCACGTGATCCCAGATGATTTCCTTGGTGGGATTCACCCGCGCACCACCACCAAAGGCGATGTCGAACTTCACCTTCTGTTCACGCGTGGGTGCAGTACGGAACGAGGGTTTCAGTGATCCCAAGGCCGGTTCACCATTAACGGTGACGGTGTAACTATATTTGGTCCACGGCTTTAGGCCTTTGAGTTCTACTTCAGTCGTAAAGTCGCGCGCCTTACTGGTTCGCGCAGTGCCGGTGATATTGCCGGGTTGAGCAACGACCTTCACTTCCGCCGCATCCGGTGTGCGCAGCCACACCACGGCGCTCGTGGGTGTGACTTTGCCAATGACCGGCCCGCCAAAGAGTTTAATGCCGTGTTTCTTGATCAGCGCTTTGAAGCCGGGCTTTTGGTTGATGTCTGCTAGGCCGGCATCTCGGTTCTTCTGATTGAACAAAAGATTTTGCGCGAGGTACTCCTCCAGTTCGCCCAGCATCGGCACATCGAGCGGCGTTCGGATCATGTCCTTCGCGGCAAGCGAGGGGAGCACACAGACAGCCAGTAGGCACAAGCAGAGGCGCATGGTTTTAAAGCGCGTTATTCGCCGAGCAGTTTGGCGAGTTCGGACTCAATGGATTCGGCCCAAATCGTGTAGCCTTTTTCGCTCAGGTGCAGGAGGTCAGGCATGATCTCGCGGGTGAGCGTGCCGTCTTTCTCAAGGAACTTGGGCCCGATGTCGAGGTAGTGGACGTGTTTGCCATCATCGAGTTTGCTGAATATGGCGTTGGCCCCTTCATTGACCTGACGCCGTTTGTCGGCGTTGTTCGTGCCGCGTGGAAATACGCCAAGTAAGAGAATTTGAGTTTTGGGCGATTTAGTTCGGATTTGTTTCACGATTGCCGTGACACCATCGGCGATTTCCTTGGAGGTGTTGCCGCCGGCATTGTTGGTGCCAATCATGATCACGGCTGCCTTTGGGGTGATGTTCTTCAGGTTACCGTTGTCCAGTCGCCAGATGACATGCTGCGTGCGGTCGCCGCCGATGCCAAGATTTACTGTGTTTCGTTTGCCGTAGAACTTCGCCCACACGCCTTTGCCTTTGCCTCCCCAGCCCTGCGTGATGGAATCGCCAATGAACACGAGGTCGACATTGCCCTTGGCTACGCGGGCATTGAAGGATTTGTGGCGGTTCATCCAACCTCCCGAGCGCGGCACGGGCTTAGTCGCGGAATGAAGTTTCGGTTTTTCCTCAGCAGAAAGTGAGAGTGAGAATACGAGAGTGCCAATCAGTAAAGCGGATTTCATGGCGGGAAAAGTAAAAGGCCGCATCTGGAAAGTCAACGAAGGGTTGCCTTGTTTTTCGCCGATCAACTTTTTTAGCCCTGGCTGAGGATGACCAGCCGCGTGCCGGCCGCGGCCAAGCCGAAGATGGCGCCACCCATGAATGTTCCGAGGAAGGATGCGGCGCAGTCGTGGTTCGCTTTCCAGACGCCGACAAGGCTCATCAAGCCTCCCATCAGCAAGGGAGTGATCAGCAGGCTGATGCCCGTTACCGGAATCGTTTGAAAAATGCGTTCGGGGAAAACCAATGAAATCACGTATCCGGCGGCCGCTCCCATAACCAGCATGATTAAGAGTATGAGAAAGCCAACCTTGGCTTTGACCGCTGCTTCGGTGGCACCCTCGATGGCATCGCTCGCGGACTCAATGGCATCCCCCGTTTTCTCAAAGATCGCGGAAATCAATTCGGCTAGCAGCCCGAAGAATCCGCAGATGGCGCCTTCGAAAATGATTTCAAACAGTAATTCAAACAGTAATTCAACAACTCCCAACATCGTTGGCGCAGTTTAATAGAGAACAAAAAGCGCGACAAGCATCATGCCGCTTTCGGCTCCGGTTTGCGACCGGTCTGCCAATCCCAATAATTACTGAACGCGCCCTTTATATCTTCCAAAATGAGGTAGCAAATGGGCACAAGGATGAGCGTGATGAAGGTGGCGAAGAGGACACCCCACGCGAGGCTGATGCCCATGGGCACCACGAATTGAGCTTGGGTGCTTTTCTCGAACATGGTGGGCATGATGCCGCCGAAGGTGGTGAGGCTTGTCAGCAAGATAGGCCGGAAGCGTGCGCCGCCGGCATTGCGCACGGCCTCGAGTAAGGGCAAGCCTTCAGCGCGTTTGCGGTTGATGTAGTGCACCATCACGAGGCTGTCATTTACCACTACTCCGGCCATAGCCAGCAGGCCAAAGGCGCTCATGATGCTGAAGGTGGCGCCCATAATCATGTGACCCAGCAGCGCGCCCATGATGCTGAAGGGAATGATGGCCATAACGATGAGTGGTTGTGAGTAGCTCTTAAAGGGAATGGCGAGCATGGCATAAATGCCGAGCAGGACGATGATGCCGCCGATGCGCAGAGCGGCAAAGGACTCAGCGCGTTCGCGGCTTTCGCCATCAAAACTGTAGCTCATGCCGGGGTG
>DQLO01000159.1 GCA_015660155.1 Verrucomicrobiota bacterium | reverse complement strand
GTGTGCGTGCGGCCCATAAAGCCATAGCCGACGAGCCCAATGTTGAGGGATTTTTTTTCGCTCATGTTTAAAAAAGATTATTCCCAGCCGTGGGCGTCGCGGACGTCCATCATTGCTTTGAGAATGGTGTTCCACGTTTCGGGATTTTCTAGCGTTGCGTTGGGGAACATGCAGCCGTCCCAGCAAATGTGTTTCATGCCGCGGTCGGCGGCGTCCTTGAGCCAGTAGCCGGAGCATTTTGTGATGTCGAGTTTGCCGTTGGGATCGTCGGCGGGGCAGTGTTTGCCGGTTTTGTCGTGGTCGCCGGCGCCGTGCACATCGCCGTCGTTTTGGGCGACGTGGAAATCGATTGTCCACGGGCGCAGCTTATCGGTCATCTGCTCGTAAGCGGGCCAGAATTCCTCGTCGGTGTAACCTTTCTGCAAGAGCGCGTGTTCAGGCGCGTTGTAGCCCAGCGTGTAAAGATACGTGTGCGCGAGGTCGGCTTGGAAGCCCAGAGCCTCGGGCATGCCCACGCCTTCAAGCACGTCGAGCATATCCTTCCAACTGTGCATGCCGGCCCAACAGATTTCGCCCTCGGCGGCGAGGCGTTCGCCATGGTCGGCGGCAATGGTCGCGGCTTCCTTGAAGGTCTCGACGATTTGTGCGGTGTTGGCGGCGGAATCTTCGCGCCATTTTTCTACTCCGAATTCTGCGGAGTCGATACGAATCACGCCGTACTTGCGCGCGCCGTGTTCATTGAAAATTTTTGCGATGCGACAAGCCATCTTCACCGCATCGAGAAACTTGCCGCGTTGCTCGGCCGTGCCCATCGCGGAATCGCCCACCGTGCCGGGCCAAATGGGCGCCACTAGCGAGCCGATGTCAAATCCCTTGCCGGCGATGAGGTCGGCGATGCCTTTCAGCTCATCATCCGTGGCTTCGGGATTGGTGTGCGGCAGGAAAAGAAAATAATCGATGCCGTCAAATTTCTGTCCATCCACCTCGGCAGCTGCGGTGAGATCGAGCATATGCTCGAGGCTGATGGGTGGTTCCTGGCCTTCGTCGTCGCCCTTGCCGACGAGTCCGGGCCACATGGCATTATGAAGTTTGGGAGCGTTGCTCATAATTTGTTTGATAGATTAAACACGTGGAAACGGCGGTCAAGGTAACAACCTAGCGGAAGCGTTCAACCCCAAAGTGCCGTGAATTACGCCACTTGCAACGAGCGTTGTTTCTCGGAGCGTTTGCGGTCGTGTTCGTTGAGGATTTTTTTGCGTAGACGGAGGGTGCTCGGGGTGGCCTCGACGTACTCGTCGGGGGCGATGTACTCGAGGGCGCGCTCGAGGCTGAGAATCATCGGCGCATTTAAAATAATGCCTTTGCCGTCGCCTTGGGAGCGGAAGTTGTTGAGGTGCTTGGGGCGGATGGGGTTCACGGGGAGGTCGTTGTCGCGGGCGTTTTCGCCGACGATCATTCCCTTGTAAACTTTGTCGCCGGGGACGACGAGCATTCGGCCGCGGCCTTGGAGGGTGTCTAGCGCGTAGGCGGTCACGGTTCCGTCTTCCATGCTGACGAGGGCGCCGGTACGGCGGGCGGGGATGTCGCCGGTGTCGGTCGCGTACTCATGAAAGAGATGGCTCATGATGCCTTCGCCGCGCGTGAAGTTGAGCAGCTCCACTTCGAAGCCGATGAGCCCGCGCGTGGGCACGAGCGCCTCGAGCGTCATACGGTCGCCGGCGGGAGCCATGTCGGTGACGTTGCCTTTGCGCGTCGCGAGCGCTTCCATCACGTCGCCCACGGCGTCCTGCGGCACCTCGAGAAAAACTTTTTCAATCGGTTCGAGCCACTTGCCGTTTTCGTCCTGATGCTTCAACACCTCGGGCCGGCTTACGAGGACCTCGTAACCTTCGCGCCGCATTTGCTCGACGAGCACGGCAATCTGCATTCCGCCCCGGCCGGTGACGTGGAAAATTTTACTGTTGTCCGTCTGCGAAACTTGCAGCGAAACATTCGCGCGCCCTTCGCGTTCGAGGCGTTCCCAAATGCTGCGGGCGGTAACTTTCTTGCCGTCCAATCCAGCGAGCGGGCCGTCATTCACCGCGAAGGCCATCTTGATGGTCGGCGGGTCGATGGGCCGGAAGGGAAGCGGCGGCCGGTCGAGGGTGTCCACCAACGTTTCGCCAATGAGAATATCCGGCAAGCCCGCAACGCCCACGATGTCGCCCACGTGGGCTTCCTCGATTTGGATTTGCTTCAGCCCCTCAAAATGAAACAGCGCCGTCACCTTGCCCGCCACCGGCTCCGCATCGCCGCGCAGGCCAAAAAGCGGATCACCCACGCGAATGGTGCCCGTGCGGATTTTGCCAAACCCAATCCGGCCGAGATAATCCGAGTAGCTCACATTGGCGACCGCAATGCGGAAACCCTCGCCGTCGTCACTGGCCGGCGCGGGCACGCGCTCGAGAATCATATCAAACAACGGCGTCATGTCGCCGCCGAGCTTCGTGTGGTCAGTTGTCGCGTAGCCATCCTTCGCGCTGGCGTAAATGTACGGAAAGTCCAGTTGCTCATCCGTGGCGCCCAAGGCGATGAACAACTCGAACACTTGATCCAAAACCCAATCCGGCCGAGCGTGATCGCGGTCGATTTTATTGATCACCACAATCGGCTGCGCGCCCGCCTCCAGCGCCTTGCGCAGCACAAACCGCGTCTGCGCCTGCGGCCCTTCCTTCGCATCCACGAGCAGCAGCACGCCATCGATCATACTGAGCGACCGCTCCACCTCGCCGCCAAAATCCGCGTGCCCCGGCGTGTCCACGATATTCACGTGATGCCCGCGATACTCAAACGCCGCGTTTTTCGCCTTAATCGTGATGCCCTTTTCGCGCTCCAGATCCATCGAATCCATGATCCGCTCCTCCTGCGCGATCGCCTGATTCGCCCGAAACGTCCCCGTTTGCTTGAGAAAACAGTCCACCAAAGTGGTCTTCCCATGATCCACGTGCGCAATAATAGCAATGTTACGGATAAGCTCCATGATATCCCCTCCCGGAGAGCCGAGGACTATGCCTACGATTGAGGGGTTGCACAAGCAAAAGCGAAGAAATTTGAAGTGCCCCAGCAGAACGCAGCGGTGACGGGGTTTTCGGACAAGCGGTTACGCAACAAAGCGGTGCCACCGCACTCCAAACTACGCAAACTTCCGCTCGCGGTAATCTCCCATCTCGGGCGCGTCTTTGTTTACCTCGGGGCCGAAGTAGCGGAGGAGTACGAGAGGCTCAGTGGTGCTGGTGTTTTCGAAGGTGATGCCGGTTTTGGCTCCGGACTCGGTGCAGAAGTATTCGTCTTCGGTGAGTTCGTGGAAGCGGATTAGCTTGGGGCTGTTCAGTGGTTGGCCGTTGATGGTGCCTTTGCCTTGGACGCAGATGCCGCTCCAGGCGCCTTTGTCTTTGATGGTGCAATTCACGCCGGGGTCGACGGTGAGTTCTTTGGCGGTGAAGAGTTGCTCGCGCTTGATGCGGCCGTAGACGATCCAGCGGTCGACGTAGCCTTCGGCGCGGGTGTCGGCGACGGGGATGGGTTCGAGGTAATGGCTGTCCTTGAAATTCTCGTTCGTGTTGCCGGCCCAATCGAGTTGGTTGACGATGAAATCGAGGTCGCGGTGTTTGCTCTTGGGCATGTCTTTCACCAGCAAACTCCACGGCACCTCCCGGCCTTCGACGAGGTTTTGATACATCCCAAAAACGTCGCTGCCCCATTGCGGCTCGTAAGTGCAGAGGCTGCCGGGCGCGTGGAGGATGCACGGCGGGATGAGCCAGCCGGTGCCGGGCTTGAGGCGGTACGCGCGGCTGAGGTCGAGGATGCCGTTGTCGCCCTTGTTCCAATCCGCGAGGCACTGCCGCACTTGCGCCTTCGTGGTGCCCGGCTCGAGGCCCATGAAGGTGTACGGGAAATTGTTACCGACATTGTTGTGTTGCGGCGGGAAATAATAACTCTCCGGCTTGCCTTCCTGCCCGACCAGTTTCGCCTGTTGCGCGCTTTGGTGCATGTGATGCGGGATGGGGCCCATGTTATCAAAAAACTTTGAGTACACCGGCCACTTGCCATACTTGTTCCAAATGCGTTTGCCGATGATGTCCGCGCCGCACTCGGCCACCACATCGCGCAGCGTAAACCGATTGCGTCCGTGCACCACATAGCTCAGGCCCTCGTCCGGCACGCGACCTTCGTTGGCGGCCTCGGTGGTGGAGCCGAACCAGCGCTCATCAATGCCGCCGCGATTCAGGCCGTAAGCGTAGGTATCATCCGGATGAAGCTTGAGCCGCAGGCCCGGCTGCAGGAATG
>DQLO01000179.1 GCA_015660155.1 Verrucomicrobiota bacterium | reverse complement strand
GCGCGACGGCGTTGGCGCGGATGTTGCGCTTTCCGCACTCGCGTGAGAGCACGCGCATCAGCGCCATCACGCCGGCCTTTGCGGAGGCGTAGTTGGCCTGTCCAAAAAAACCGACGATGCCCGCGATGCTGCCGAGGCTGACAATCGCGCCGCCATCGCGCATCACCTCGAGGCCGTATTTGCTCGCGTAAAAAACGCCGTCGAGATTCACGTCCATCACCGCGCGCCATTCCTCGCGGCTCATCTTGGCGAGCGTGCGGTCGCGAATGATACCGGCGTTGTTGATGAGAAAATCGATGCCGCCCCAGTCGGTTTTTAAATCCGCCATCATCGCCTGCACCGCGTCAGCATCGCTGATATCGCAAGCAACAGCCCGCGCGCTGTCCGCTCGGGCGGCATTCAATTCACCGGCAATCGCCTCGGCATCCGCGGCGGTCGTTTCCAAGCCGGGATGGTTCAGCGCCACGCGGCAACCGGCGGCATGCAACACCCGCGCCGTGGCCGCGCCAAGCCCCTGCGAAGCGCCGGTGACCAATGCGTCCTTGCCTGATAAATTGATTTCAAAACTCATGGGATGAGCAGAGTCTGCCGCGCACGCGTCCCGAAGGCAAGCGTGGCGGAAATGCTTGCGGCGAATGCGCTGGCGGTTTGAAATGCGGCGTCTTTTTATGAAAACGCTTTCGCGGATTGTTTTATTATTCGTTTCGACGAGCGCGCTGGCCGCCGTTGATCGCAACAACGCCGAGCGTGGGTTGATTGCCGCGCTGAATGAATACGGCTCCCGGCCGTTGCTGAAGGAACTCGAGAAGGCTGACCCATGAGCGACCAGGCGGTGCGGGATTACCAGCGTGATGGCGTGGCGCGATTGCGCGGGTTTTTTACAGATGAACGCGTGGCGGAGGTTCGCGCGGAGATTGACAGGTACATCCGCGAGGACCTTGCCTCCAAGCCCGCTGATGCGCGAACGGTCGAGGCCGATGGCCGGGCCATCCGCAACCTGTGGCGGCTGGAACAGCATAACGCGTTTTTTAAAATGCTGGCACACGACCCGGGCATCACGGCGCTGGCGGCCCGGCTGGTGGGCGGCGAGCCAGTGTTGCACGGCGTGGAGACTTTTAACAAACCGGCGCGTGTGGGCTCGGCGGTGCCGTATCACCAGGACAACGCCTACTTTTGCGTGGAGCCGCCGGACATGTTCACGCTGTGGATCGCCATCGACGCGGTGACGGTGGCGAACGGCCCCATTTATTTCGTCAAGGGCTCGCATCGGGAGGGCGTGCTGCCCACGCGGCCATCGGGAGTGCCGGGCAATTCCATTGGGCTGGCCGAGCCGCCGGCCGAGTCGTTGGCTGGGCAATTCCGCGCCACGCTTGAGCCGGGCGACGCCACCATTCACCACTGCAACACCATCCACCACTCCGGCCCCAACACCACGGGTCAGCCGCGCCTCGGGCTGCTGTTCGTTTTCGCGGGTGCACACACATGCACAAACTCCAACCTCAAAACAGCCTACACCGAGGCCGTGACCGCCACGCCCCCCGCGTGACGGCAGCTAACGGTTAACATCAGAAGGAAAATCACATTGGCAAAAAAAACATCATCCAGACGCGACTTCATTCAGGGTTCGCTTTGCAGTGGCGTGTCCCTGCTTGCCCTACCGGCGATTGGCCGGGGCGAGGATACGGGCGGGCCATACCGCCTGTCCCGCGACGTACCCACGAAGCGGTATGATGGGAAGAAATGTTGGTGCCACCCGCGGGCTGGCATCGTGCCGGGAGGCGGGAAAGATGGCCGACCGCGGGTCGTGATGACGATGAACACGCTGGACGTGTCTGGCAGCGATGTATTCAAGGCGATGCATGTGTTGCATACCGACGACTTGGGCAAGACTTGGACCAAGCCGACCGCGTCGAAGAGCCTAGCGGTGCGGCACGAGATCATCGATCGCGTTAAAAGGCCCGTCGCTGTTAGCGATTTCTGGCCGCGCTGGCACGGCGCCACGAAGAAGCTGCTGGGTACGGGGCATAGTGTCGTTTACACCCCCGACTGGAAGGTTGACCATCTGCGCCCACGTCACACCACGTATTCGATTTATGACGCTGCAAAAAGCCAATGGGCACCGTGGCAAAAGTTGACCA
Organism: Verrucomicrobiota bacterium; assembly: GCA_015660155.1. Lineage (GTDB taxonomy): Bacteria > Verrucomicrobiota > Verrucomicrobiia > Limisphaerales > UBA1100 > JACNJL01. The sequence continues at coordinate 10,910 of DQLO01000179.1, read as the reverse complement.
TGCCCTCTGGCAAAAAGTTTCACAACTCCGGTGCGGGTTGCGTGCAACGGTACGACTTGGAGGATGGCACGATTTTGCTGCCTATTTATTTTTCATCTCCTGAGATTAGTTCGCGGGTTACGGTGGCTCGCTGTGGGTTCGATGGAAAAGAGCTTACCTTCCAATTGCATGGCAACGAACTGGCGGTTGCTGACAAGACTCGCGGATTGCATGAACCCTCATTGACGCGGTTTAACGGCGAGTACTTTTTGACCATCCGGAATGATCAGCGCGGCTATGTGACACGCAGCAAGGACGGACTCAACTACCAGCAGATCCAGTCGTGGAAATTTGATGACGGCGCGGACCTCGGCAACTACAACACTCAACAGCACTGGGTGACGCACAGCGATGGATTGTTCCTCGTCTATACCCGGCGCGGGGCGAATAATGATCACGTTTTCCGCCATCGCGCTCCGTTATTCATGGCGCAGATCGATCCTAAGCGGTTATGTGTGATTCGGCGCACGGAGCGGATTCTTGTGCCGGAACGCGGGGCGCGACTGGGTAACTTTGGCGTTACCCATGTCAGCGCGGATGAGACTTGGGTGACCGTGTCCGAGTGGATGCAAACTTGGGGTCCAAATTATATTATGCCAATAGAGAACAAGCACGGAAGCAACGGCAGCGTGTTTGTCTCACGCATTCACTGGTCGAAGCCGAACCGGATTTATTAACACCAAGCCTAATTTCCTAGACACGATCAATCGTTGAATCCACCATTCGCCTGCGATCATGGCTGTCATTGATTGGATTATCGTTTTCATTTACGCCGTCTCGACGATCGGGTTGGGCTGGCACTTCGGGCGGCAGCAAAAGAGTGCCAGGGAATATTTCATCGGGTCAGGCAAGATGAACCCGATCCTGATCGGTGTGTCGCTCTTCGCCACGCTGCTGAGCACGATCAGCTACCTGTCGTTGCCCGGAGAAACAATCGGCAAGGGGCCGGTGTATCTCGCCAGTTATTTGGTTTACCCGCTGATTTTTATAGCGCTGTCATACGGTATTCTGCCTGTTTATATGAGGCAAAAAAAAGTGACGAGTGCTTATGAGTTGCTGGAGAAAAAACTCGGCGTGACTGTGCGCCTGCTGGGTGCGGTGATGTTTCTCATGCTGCGTTTGGTGTGGATGTCTCTTCTTATTTTCATGACGGCCAAGGCCATCGCGGTGATGGTGGGTGTGGACGAAAAATGGGTGCCGTTGATTGTCGCTATCACCGGAGTGTTCGCGGTGACGTACACTTCGCTGGGTGGTTTGCGCGCAGTGGTCATCACGGATTTAATGCAGACGTTGTTGCTCTACGCCGGCGCGTTGCTGGTGATCGGCACGGTGACGTGGAAGATGGGCGGCTTCGGGTGGTTCCCGACGGAATGGCAGAATGATATTTGGGATACACAGCCGGTTTTTAGTTTTGACCCGTCCACGCGCGTGACGCTGGTGGGGACGTTGCTGTCGGTGTTTCTGTGGATGGTTTGCACTTCGGCGGGCGATCAGGTGTCGGTGCAGCGCTACATGGCCACGGAGAACGCGGCGACGGCCCGACGCGCCATGGCGACCTGGTTGATCGTCAGTTGTGTCGTAGGGTTGACGCTCGGCTTGGTGGGCTTTGCGTTGCTCGGTTTTTTTCAGGCCAACCCCGATCTGCTTCCGGCCGGTGTCACGTTGCAGGACAATGCGGACAAACTTTTCCCCCACTTTATCGCGCACCACTTGCCTCCCGTGGTCACGGGTTTGGTTGTTTCCGGATTATTTGCTGCGGCGATGTCCAGCATCGACTCTGGCGTCAACTCCATCACCGCAGTGGTGATGAGCGATTTCCTCGAACGCTTCGGCCGCAAACCGGAGACCGATGAAAAACACATCCGCTTCGCCCGCGCGATGGCCGTGGCGATTGGCCTCGTCGTCTTGGCCTTGAGTTCAGCGGTTGGCCAAATCACCGGCACCTTTTTGGCGGTCACCAACAAGACCGTCAACCTGTTGACTGTTCCAATTTTTCTGCTGTTTTTCTTCGCCCTGTTTGTGCCCTTCGCCAACGCGCGGGGCGTTTGGATCGGGGTGATCGCCAGCGTTACGGTTGCGGTTTCGATCGCTTTTGGCGGACAGTTATTTGGGCAAATCCCCGGGCCAAGCGGAAAGTTGATCGACCCGATAAGTTTTCAATGGATCTCCCCGGCCGCCTTGGTCGTCGGTGTTGCGGTGGGATTGGTGGCCTGCAAATTGTTCCCAAGAAAAGTAAACTCATGAAGTTAAATTGGATCGTTGTTTCGTTTTTGTTTCTGGCATCGTTCACTTTGCATGCAGATGAACGGATGGAACTTGATGCGCCTACGAAGGCGCGCTGCCTTGAGGTGCTGAGGGCAGGGTTTGTGTCGGACGAGTTTTGGCCGTCCATGCACGCGGCGGAAGGCTTGACCTTGGGCGGTTACGGCGCCGAGGTGCGGGAGCGCTTGGCTTCGCGGTTGAATGCCGAAAAGGATGACCAACGCCGTTGCGGCTTGGCCCGTGAGTTGGTCCGTGCTGGCGACACAAAAAAGCGCGAAGTCATGCTCGACATACTTCGAGGAGAGGATGACTACGGCCACGTTCACGCAGCGGAAAGCCTTTACAAAGTCGGCGGCGCGGCCAAGGCCAAGCCCATTCGGGCTGCGTTTGCCCAGTCGAAGAACACCAACCTGCAACTGATGGCGGCAGCGGCGCTTGGCCAAGCGGGCGACGCCGAGGCGCTGGCGTTTCTGCAAAAAAAAATGCGGCGAGCCAAAGACCCAAAAGTATTCACCATCGTCGCCTGGGTGCTGGGCCGTGTCGGCGGGAAGGCAGATCGCAGCCTGATCCGTTCCCGCTTGGTTGATGCCCCGGACCCCATCGCCAAGGCGGACCTGCAACACGCCTTGGCTGCGCTGGGAGATCGCGAAGGGCAGATGGCGCTTACGCGAAACCTTGAGTCAGACAATCCGAGCATCCGTGTTTTTGCCGCTGTCTTTTCGGGGGACGCCCGGATGACTTCGGTGAAACCGCAACTCATCGAGTTGCTCGAAGATGAAACGCTCGATGTTCGCATCCGCGCCGCGCAATCCCTGCTGGTGTTGGCGCGCTAAAAGACGCACATTCCCCGCGCATGAGAAAAAGCAAAACCCTCGTCCGCATCCGAAACAACGAACCGATTCGCACCTGCTGTCTCGGGCATTACATCCCGGCTTACGTGTGTCATGCGGCACGGGCCGGTTACGACTGCATCTGGCTCGACCTCGAGCATCGCGCGATGACGATTCGGGAAATCCAAGCGCTGTTGGCATTCTCGCATCTGTACGACATCGACATCATGCTGCGTCCGCCGACACTGGAGAAGACCGGGCTTTATCGCTGTCTCGAGGATGGCGCCGCCGGCATTTTGATCCCGCACGTATCCACACCGGAGAAGGCGCGAATGCTTGTCGATGCCGTCAAGTTTCCGCCCATTGGTGACCGTGGTCTGGACAACGCCAGCTTGGATGCGGATTTTCTCATTCATGACCCAGACGAATATGTTGCGTGGGCCAATCGCGAAACATTTCTCGCTGTGCAAATCGAAACGCCCGAGGCGGTGCATAACGCCGAGGCGATCGCAGCGGTGGAGGGCGTGGACATTCTTTTTGTCGGCCCGGGCGACCTTGGTCTGCGATTGCGCCAAAGCGGCGAGATGACGATTGATGAAGCATGGGAAATCGTCGCCATCGCCTGCAGGAAACACGGCAAAGCATTCGGCGGCCCGACCATGGGGGTGGACGAAATGCAGAAGCGCCACCGGCAAGGCGCTCAGTTAATCGTCAACAGCAGTGAATTAGGCGGATGGTCGGGGGAGTTGGTTGATAAAAAACAACAGTTTGACGAGCTTGATTGAATGATGGATTTGAGCGGCAAAATTGCTCTGGTGACCGGAGCGGGTCGTGGCATCGGCAGGGGTTGCGCGTTGGAACTGGCTCGCGCCGGTGCGGATGTTTTGCTGAACGACCGTCCCGGCAGCCCGGACTTGGAATCGACCGCCGGCGAAATTCGCGATCTTGGCCGGCAATGCACGCCTATCGAGGCCGATGTCTTTTCGCGCGACGGCTGCGAGCGATTGGTTGCCGCTGCGCTCGAGGCGGTCGGGCGCATCGACATTCTAGTCAGCAATCCCGCCTATAGTGAGCGTGCTGATTTTTTGGATTACGACCCGGAGGTTTTTGACAAGACATTGCAGGGCACGCTCGGCGGCGGATTTCACATGGGCCAACTCGTTGCCCGGCACATGGCCGAGCGGGGCAGCGGCGGGAAAATTGTTTTCATTTCGAGCGTGCACGGTGAAATGCCGTTGGCCCGTGCGGTCGCTTACAACGCGGCCAAGGCCGGTCTCAACCACTTGGCCCGCACGATGGCCGTCGAGTTGATGCCGCACTGGATCAACGTCAACGTCATTGCCCCGGGCTGGATCGATACCCCTGGTGAACACGAACAGTACCCTGCGGAAATCATGTCCGAAGGGGGCAAGGAATTGCCGTGGGGCCGCCTTGGCCAAGCGGACGAAATTGGCCAAGCCGCCGCGTTCCTTTGCTCCGACAGTGCCGACTACATCACCGGCGTCGTGCTGCCGGTCGATGGAGGGTTTCGGTTCCGTGACTGCCAAGCGGAGGTGTTGGTTCAGCACGACAGCCCGGAGTGAACGCAATTGCTTGAGACGAAAACATTCCAAGGCGAGAAGGCCGGGCCTCATTTTCTGATTACTGCCGGGGTACATGGCGACGAGTTTGTCCCGATGTTGGCGGTGCGGGATTTGATCCGGAGATTTAGCAATGATGACGAACTGCGCCGATCTTTGTGTGGGAGCATCACGCTTGTGCCGGTTGTGAACGAGACCGCCTTTGCGAGAGGCCACCGCTGCGGGGAGGACGGGTTGGACTTGGCCCGAACCTGTCCTGGCCAAGCAGACGGATCGGTGACGGAGCGTGCTGCGTTCGAGTTGAACGTGCTGATCCGGAAAACTGATTTTTACATCGACCTACACACCGGCGGCACGGAGTTGAGTGTGTTTCCGCTCGCCGGATATGTTCTCCACCGTGACGGGGCGATCCTTGAGACGCAACGCGAAATGGCCAAGGCGTTTAACCTGCCGCTGGTCTGGGGGACGTCGGCTGAACTGGACGGCCGGTCGCTGTCCGTCGGTCGTGATGCGGGTGTGCCTGCCATTTACGTCGAGTACCTTGGCGGCACTGCCGGGTGTGCGGAAGGGCAGTCGAAGTGTGTTGATGGTTGTCTGAATGTAATGTCTCACCTCGGATTTATTGACCGGGAATCTCCGGCTTCGGTTGTTGAGGAAATCATCGAGGATTACCGCCCCGAGTCGGGGCATATGCAGGTTTGCAATCCTTCGCCGATCACCGGTTTTTTTCAGCCAACAGTCGAGCTTGGCCAAGACGTAGATAGTGGAAGCATCCTTGGCACGGTGTCCAGCGTGGGCGGTGGCGACACACGCGAAATCGCCGCAACGCAAAGCGGCAGGGTCGTTGTGCTTCGCCAATTCCCCCGGGTCAACAAGGGCGAAACCGTCGGTGTCATCGCCGAAAGAGGCCACGGCGAATGAGTATTTGGCGCTGGTCAGATCAACTGGAACCCGTGCCCGACGCGGCTCGCATTACACTGGGCGAAGGCAACACGCCGCTGATTCGTTCCCGAGTCATCGGCCCTGCCGCCAGTTTGCGGAATCTTTTTTTCAAGCTGGAATCCGGCAACCCGACCGGCTCGTACAAGGACCGGTTCGCTGCGGCGGCCATCTCGCTTATGGTGGCGCGCAGACAGACCGACTGCATTGCATCGTCCAGCGGCAACACCGGCGCGGCTTTGGCGGCGTATTGTGCGGCTGCCGGCATCCGCTGCCGCATTGCCATCGTGGAAACAGCGCCCGCCGCCAAGCTGCAGCAAATGATGGCGTACGGTGCGGAGATTTTCCGCGTGAAAGGTTTCGGCACCGATGCGGCCATCACCGCCCAAGCCATCGCCGCTCTGGAGACTCTGGGGCAGCAACCCGGGCACGCGCTGCAAATCAGCGCCTTCAAGTACAGCCCGCTTGGCATGGGGGGCGTGGAGACGCTGGCCTACGAGTTGGCGGAACAATGCGAGGGAGAGTTGGATCACGTTTTTTGCCCGGCCGGCGGCGGCGGGTTGACGCTGGCTGTGGTGCGTGGGTTTGCAAAAACCAAGCGCAGCCCGGCCGTGCACTGCGTTCAACCGGAGGGCAACGACACCATCGCCGGCGCTCTGCGTGGTGGGGATGACTTGGGTCGCGACGTGGCTTGCACCACGGCGGTCAGCGGGCTGCAAGTGGCAAGCGTCATTGACGGTCACGAGGTCATCCGAGCCTGCCGCCCTACGGGCGGTACCGGGCATTTGGTTACGGACGAAGCGGTGTGGGCCGCGCAAGAGCGCTTGGCCAGGGAGGAGGGTGTGTTTTGCGAACCCGCTGGTGCAGTCGCCTTGGCCGGCGCGTTGAACGCCTTGGCCAAGCGCGAAGTTGACCGGGAAGACACCCTCATTTGTTTGGTCACCGGCAGCGGATTCAAGGATGCCGGCTCGGTGGAAAAGATGAATTCGAACACCGTTTGCCCGCTGATTAGCGTCGAGGAAATCGAGTGACGCTATAAATCCGTCGGGAACCGAGTCAGTTGCTCCACGCCGTCTGCGGTGACGAGATAATTTTCCTCAATGCGAATGCCCGCGCGCAGTGCCTCGTTGTACAGCCCCGGCTCGGCGGTGAAGATGTCGCCCTCCTGAAACGTGTCGTCCCATGACGGATTGAGGTGCGGTGCTTCGTGCGGATAAAGCCCGATGCCGTGGCCAAGGTGGTGGTGAAATGAACCCGGCTCGTACTCATCGAGCATCGCCTTGGCCTCGGCGAACAGCGCAGCGCACGATACGCCCGGCTTGACCGTGGCCGCCACGTGATCGAGCACTGACACGATGGCTGCGTGTGCGCGCAGTTGCTCGTCGGTTGGCTGGCTGTTCACGGCGAAGGTGCGGCAGTTGTCGGCGTAGTAGCCGCGATAAGCTGGGCCGAGATCGAGCACGAACAACTCGCCGTCACACGCGGCACGATCGCGCGGCGGGCCGCCGGGGGAGTTGCACTGGTAGTCGTTGCCCGTGCCGCTGAGCATTTCGCCGATGGTCTCGACGGCGGCGGCCTGCAGTTCGTTGAAGACGCGCAGTTCCGTGATGCCCGGCTCGATGATTTCCCGCGCGCTGGCGTACATGGCTTCCGTGCCGCCGATGGCGTGGCGAATCATCGCCAACTCATCGGCATCTTTTCGTCGACGCAGTTGCAAAATCTCCGGCTCGATGTCCACTGTCGCCGTGCTCGTGACGCCCAGTTCCGCCCAAGCCGCCGAGTTGTCCGTAGCCAAGCGCGACGCCGGCTTGGCCAAGGCGTCCTTCAGCGACTTGGCCAAGGCGCGTTCCTGATCCTGCCGCAGCGTGCAAAGCCACTGTGCCTCAAACGTTGCCACCCGCTTGGCCGCGTGCCGGGTCGGTTCCTCATTGGGCGCAACTAACAGACAGCCGTCGGCATCCACGCAAACGGCAGCGGCCATCAAGTGATGCGGCCGAAAGCCGGTGAAGTACTGCACCTGTTCCGGCCGGGTCAGGATCGCCCGGTCGGCCTTGGCAGCTTCCAAAACGTCGAGCAGTTGTTGCTGCCGTTGGCGGCAAAGGTCGAGATCGAGTTGGGGCAATTCAGCGGGCATGAGTCCTTAACTTATTTAACGCTCACTGTTTTTTGTACAACCACGCCACCGGGAAGAGGGTGACTTGCGCGGTGTTTAATCCGCCTTTGCGCCGATCTCCGGCGCAGTGGCCAAGGAGCACGTTTTTGCCGGAAAACGTCATCGCCGTGTAGCAATAGTGACCGTGGGGGTCGCTTTCCAACGCCCGAGAATCACTCCATGTTTGGCCGTCGTCACGCGAGATGGCCACGTTGAACGGGGTACGTTTGCCGCGCAATTCCGGCGTGATTTTGGAGTGGTCGTTCCACGCAACCAGCAGATCGCCGGTGGATGGGATGCGCTCGATGGTCGCCGGCGAAACGGGTGAGATGAGATTGGAGGCCTGCTGTGCCGACCACGTGTCGCCGCCGTCCTCGGAATACGAAATGAACTGGCTACCGCCGTCGGTTCGGCTGAACAGCATGAGCCGTCCGTCCTTCAGTTCCACCACGCCGGGTTCCTGTGTGGTGACGCGTTTGCCGTCTTTGTCGAAGGTCTTCAGCGTGGTCTTGCTGCGCCGCCAGCTTTTGCCGTTGTCGTCCGAAAAGTAGCACATGAGGATGCCTGTCCAATCGGGTTTTGTGTAATCCGGCAAGTTGTGCAACGCCACGGGTGCAACAAGTCGCCCGCTCTTTTTCAACTGCACCACGCGGTCGTTGTTCATCACGTAATAACCGACCGGCGACGTGATGACTTCCGTGGGTTCACTCCATGTTTTGCCTTCGTCGGTCGAGCGGCGCAGCAGCGGCCGGCAGTCTTTCAATGAGTTTTTGCGAAGATAAAACAGTGCGATGCTCCCGTCCTGCAAACGCAGCAGCGAGACGGACATAATGTTCCAGTCGCCCTCATTACGCAGGATGACCTTGTCGCTAGTTGTCCAAGATTGACCGCTGTCGCTCGAGTACCGTGCCGCAAGGTAGGCTTTGGAGTGGTCACCCGCGCCGTCGGTGAAATGAGTGTATAAAAACATCACTCGCCCGTCCTTCAACTGAATAAAGTCACCCTCGCTGTTGCGCGGATTGCCTTCGCCGGGTGGCAGGCGCAGTGTGGCTCGGGGGTTGGTTGCATCAGATGCCAACGCTTGGCCAGCCACAAGTAGTAACGCGGCCAAGCCGACATGAGAGGTGGATATAGAGAAACGATTCATCGTGTGTTTTGTCAAAGCAATCCCGGAAAGGGGAACATAGCCGATAGCCGGGATCGTATCAATGTTTCATCCGGTTCTGCCCGTTCGATCGGTGATGGTGAATCTGTGTCTTGGGTATTGCATTGAGTTAGCGGGCTGTGGCTTATATTGCCGCCGCGTTCAAGATGGCGGAAACCAAGGGATCATTTCTGGCCCAGAGGGTCTACGAGCAGATACGGGAGCAAATCCAGACCGGAAAGATTTCTCCCGGCACCCGTCTTGTGAACCGAAAAATGGCCATTGAACTGGGAACCAGCATGGTTCCCGTGCGCGAAGCACTCAACCGCCTGACCAGCGAGGGACTACTTGAGCATCTGCCCGGCGGAGGGAATTTTGTGCGCAAGTTGAACCGTAAGGAAATTGTTCAACTCTATGAGTTTCGCGAATCGTTGGAGGTGTTCGCCGCAAGGGAGGCCGCTAAAAACATTCAAGACTATCACTTGAAGCATTTGACTCGAATCTGCGATGACTGGGAGGGGATTCTTGAAAAAATCAAGGCAACCGAGAGCGGGAAAACCACGGGCACCACCCTTCGGCGCTGGCTGGACGATGACTTGGAATTTCACAGCGTAATTGTTGAGGCGGCGGATAACTCCTGGCTTGCGAAAGTGGCGATGGACTTGAAAATGATGACCTTGGTGGTTCGGAACAAACCGGAAATGCTCAGTTATGAGGCCGCCCTTGTGACACAGAGTGATCACTTGGCCTTGCTCGAGGCATTCAGAAACCATAATGCCGACAGGGCGGAGGTGGTGATTCGGGGGCATATCAAGCAAGGCTTGGATTTTATCATGGCCAATCAGTGACCGGTGCGCTTAGCAAAACGCTGAGAAATGTAATTCTGCTAACGAGTTGTCTTGCACCTAATTCAACGAATTTTTGGTTTTTAAATTAAATTTTGGGGCTGGCATAGCTAAGGGCTAGGAAAGGCTATGTCAGAGGCATGTATGAAAGGAAGAGTCGACTAAGCGGAAAGCAGAGAGGAAAGATGATCGAAATGTTTGTAGCAGGAGCCACAGCCAGAGCGGCAGCGGAGATAACAGGTGTGAACCGAAACACGGTCCGGATCTTCTATCAGCGGCTGCGCCAGCTCATAGCTAGCCAACTGCCCAGCTATGAGCTTTCAGGAGAAGTGGAGGCGGATGAGAGCTACTTTGGTGGAGTCCGCAAAGGCAAACGAAGACGAGCTGCCGCAGGCAAGATAGCGGTGTTTGGGCTTTTAAAACGGGGTGGAAAGGTCTACACGGCCATCATTCCCAATGCGAAAACAGAAACGCTTTTGCCGATCATCAAAGAGAAGGTTCAACCCGACAGTGTGGTGTACACAGACAGCTTTAAGGCGTACAATGCACTGGAGGTGAGCGACTTTCATCATAGGCGGATTATAACCACTCCACCCTATATGCAGAAGAGAGAAACCACATCAATGGAATTGAAAACTTCTGGAACCAGGCGAAGCGTCATTTGAGACGGTTTAACGGGATCAAATCAGAGAACTTTTACTGGTTTTTGAAGGAGTGTGAATGGCGCTTCAATGGAAGCAACCACCAAATGCTCTTAAAGCAGCTAAAACATTGGGTGAAATGCTCATCACATTAGCCCTTAGCTATGCCAGCCCCTAAATTTTTTTAAAAAACTTGACCCGATGAAAACAAGACAATAAAAGGCCCCTGTGCATACATGTTATAACAAAAAATAACAATGAACTGGAACCACACATTAATATTGGGCTGCCGTCGAGCAGCGTGGAGTTTGGTCGTCGGCTTGGCCTTGGCCATCGGCTTGGCCTTGGCAGAGCCGGTCGAGAAGGATTCGGCTGAATTCGAGCTAAATCACAGTGCCTCGCAGATTTTTGATGGCGACGCCCTGCAGAATAGCTGGGTCAACGCCGGAGGGACGCTGGAGTTCAAGCTGACCGACGG
>DQLO01000407.1 GCA_015660155.1 Verrucomicrobiota bacterium | reverse complement strand
TTTTTTCCGTGGGCCGATGCCAGGCCGGCGGCGAGTCCGCTCACATAAGCCGAGGAAGCAGAAGTGCCGGTGATGGCGTAAGTGCGTTTACCAAACCGCACCGGATGCGTCCCGCGGGCGGCGACATCGATAAAGTTACCGCGATTGGCGTACGCCGTCAGTTCGCCGTTGGGGCGCGTGGCGGTGACGGCCATCACTTCCGGATGCGCGGCGGGGAAGTGCGGCGTGGTGACCGGTTCATTGCCGGCGGCGCCCACGAAGAGCACGCCGTTTTTATGATGAGTGGCGATGATGCGCTGCAGCAGGGAGCTGGCCTGGTAACCGCCGAGACTGAGATTGATGATCGTGGCACCGTTGTTCACCGCCTCGGTGATGCCGTTTGCGATGTTGAATGAATTGGCGTTTGCGTTCGCGCCAAACACATCCACCGGCAGAATTCGGACGGGGCTATTTTGCACGCCCAAATCCTTGTTTGCCAAGCCGCGCAAAATAGTGCCGGCCATCGAGGTGCCGTGAGTGGGCGAGTGGTCCGGAGGCGTGAAAGGGCCAGCCATTGAAAGCGCGGGCAGCAGGAAGCCGGGTTGGTCGAGTCCGGCGGGTTGCACGGCGGTGTCGATGAGTCCGATGATGAGCTGGCCCTTCGTGTCCACTTCCTCCGGGCGCACGGAGATGGGCAACACGCCTGCGCCGCCCGCCACCAAAATGGGCGTGGCAGGTCGGGGATACAAATGCACATCATCGATAATATCCGTGACGCCCAACTCGGCCATCGCCTGACGCGCGGCGGCCATCGCGCGTGGGTCGGTGAATTTGAGTTGGGCCACGTTGGCGATTTTGATGAAGCCAAGCAGGTCGGCATTGAAACGCTTGGCCAGCGCGGCGGCGTCCTGCCCGGGGCGAAAGATGACGGCCAGTTGGTTGGCGGCGATTTTGGGTTTGGGAACGGGTTCGGCCATCGGTTCGGTTTCGGCGATGGCATTGCCTTGGTGAACCTCCAGTTTGCCGGGCTCGCCGGGCCGCGCGATGAGGGTGTAGCGAAGGTCGCCGAGCAGAAATTGTAAAGCTTCGTCCAAGGGCTTGGGTTTGAACTTCACGGACACAGGCCGGTTGAGCCCCGGTTGCAGGCGCACTTGCCAACCGGTTTCGCGCTGGATGCCGCCGAGCACTTCCACCAGCGTGGAGTCGGCCACGTTCAAGCCGAGGTGCTTACGAAATGAGTTCCACTGAATTTCTTTTTCCGCTGCGGAAACTCCTCCGAGCAGACACAGAAACGCCGAAAAACACAGTATGACACGGATTTTACAAGTCATTTCAAGGCGCACAGAATAGCCACAATCGCTTAGATTTTTCAATGTTTTTGGCTTGCGGACTTTGGGAATTACCTGTTAACAACTCCGCACATGGCTGCTATCGGACGATTCCAAAAAGGAGACGACATCTTTCACGCTAAGGTTGTTGACGGTAAACTCTACAAATTAAAGGGCGATGTTTTCGGTTCGCCTTCTTTTTCTAAGCGCGCCATCAAGCCCAGTCGCAGCATTAAAACGCTAACGCCGGTGGAGCCGAGCAAGGTCATCGCCGTGGGGCTCAACTACGCCGACCACGCCCGCGAGTCGAATCTCAAGCCCCCCACGCAACCGCTCTTTTGGCTCAAGGCACCGACCTCGCTGATCCCCGATGGCGGCAAAATCGATTTGCCTTTTCCCAGTCACCGCAACGATTTCGAGGCGGAACTGGCCATCGTGATTGGCCGCCGCATGCGCAACGTCGCCCCGCAAGCGGCGGGGCGTTATATTTTCGGGTACACGGCGGCGCAGGATATTAGTGACCGCGATATTCAAAAGAGCGAAAGCCAATGGGCGCGTGCCAAGAGCTTCGACACCTTCACGCCACTGGGGCCGTACATTGAAACCAAGGTGGATCCGCAAAACCTGACTATTCAACTTTTTAAGAATGGCGAGCTTTGCCAAAATTCACACACCGGCCAAATGATTTTTGACTGCAATCATTTGGTCAGTTTCATTTCCACTAATATGACTTTGCTGCCCGGCGACATCATCCTCACCGGCACGCCGAGCGGGGTGGGGCCTATCGAAAGTGGCGACAAACTTGAGGTGCGCATCGGCGATATGGCGTCCCTTTGCAACACGGTGAAGTAGCGCAAGGTTGCGGTCGCGCCCACTCTCCGCTATCACTCTCCGCCATGCGCTGGACCGAAACGTTCATTCCCACCTTGAAGGAAGCCCCCGCCGAGGCGGAGATTCCTTCCCATAAACTTTTGCTGCGTGCCGGATTGGTGCGTAAACTGGCTGGCGGGCTGTATACTTTTTTGCCGTCGGGCATTCGTGTTTTGCGAAAAATCGAAGCCATCGTCCGCGAGGAAATGGATCGCGCGGGCGCGTTGGAAGTCCTGATGCCCGCCGTGCAGCCGCCGGAAATTTGGAAAGCCAGCGGTCGGTACGAGCAAGCGGCGGACGTCCTCTTCAAAGTGCGCGACAGCAAAAACCGCGAGTGGTTGCTCGGCCCCACGCACGAGGAGGTGATCACCACGTTGGCCTCAACGGAGTTGCATTCGTATCGGCAGGCACCCATTAATTTTTACCAGATCCAAACTAAGTTTCGGGATGAAATCCGCCCGCGCTTTGGGCTGATGCGCGCGCGGGAGTTCATAATGAAAGACGCGTACAGCTTCGATGTTTCCGATGAAGCGGCGATGGTGAGTTACCAAAAAATGTACGATGCGTACGTCGAGGTTTTCAAACGATG
>DQLO01000114.1 GCA_015660155.1 Verrucomicrobiota bacterium | reverse complement strand
ATATGGCCAACGTGCATCGGCTTGGCGACATTGGGCGAGCTGAAATCAACCACCACCGTGCGCGGTGTGGCGGTGGGCGTGATGAACGGCGTATCGCTGGTGAGGGCAGTTTGCAGCGCAGCATTCACCGCATCGTCCCGCAAGCGGAAATTCAGAAAACCGGGCCCGGCGATTTCCACCGGCTCGCACCATTCGGCCACATCGAGCTGCGCCACCACGTCGGTGGCGAGTTGGCGCGGGTTGATTTGGCGCTGCTTGGCGAGCGCCATCAACGCGTTGCTTTGAAAATCGCCGTGCTTGGCATCGGCGCACACGCGCACGAGCACGCGGCTCACGTCGGCCTCGGGCAGCACTGCTGCGGCGGCAGCTTGCAGGCGGGATTCGATGTGCCCTTGAATCACTCTCTTTTCTTTTGAAGCGGCGCTATTGTTTGGCCGGTTGGCTGATGATTTTCAAAATCGCTTCGGCATCGCCCGCTTGCTCGAGCGATTGGCGGAACTCTTTATTGTGCAGCAGCTTGGCGATGTTCGCCAACGTGTGCAGGTGTTTTTGAAACTGGCCTTGCGGCACGAGAAACAGCACCACCAAATTCACCGGTTGATTATCCAGCGCCTCAAAATCGATACCCTCGGCCGAGCGCCCCAGCGCGCCGACGACTTCGTCGATGAGATCAGTGGAGGCGTGCGGGATGCCGATGCCGAAGCCGATGCCGGTGCTCATCGAGTTCTCGCGTTTCTTTACCGCGTCGATGATGGCCTCGCGATCCTTGGCGGCGATGGCGCCACTGGACACAAGTTGGTCGACCAATTCGTCAATCGCCTCCCAGCGATTCGTGGCCTGCAGAGATGGCACGATGTGATCGGCCTGTACTATTTCGCTTAGCGTCATATTTCGTCGCGCGCATTCGGCACGAAGCGGGCGGCTAATTCAAGGCCGAATTGCCCGCATCCCACGCACGAGTCGCCAGCGCGGCAAGGTCACGAAGTGCATCGACCGTGCCCGCGCCCGCTATTTTCAAGGCATCCAGCGTGTCTGGGCCATCGAGCAAGTGCGGCAAACCGAGTAGCAAAACCCCTGCATTTCCCAAAAAAATGATCACAGCGGAAAACAAATAGCCCTGCGAAGTGAGGTCCGATTGGCGTGTGTGCAGGATGTGCCAAGTGAGCAGCACGTGAAACGCGTATGCCAAGCCGAGCATCCAATAAAATAAACTCCACGCCCACGGACCGCTCCAGCCCCACAGCGCGCGGCCGCCCACGAACACCGCCAGCACCAGCACCACGTACAACGGCACAAAATATGGCGCGAGACTGATGAAGAAATTATCTTTCGTCACCAACACGTGGCCGCCGTCGCTCCTGACTTTCATCCCCTTCACACGCCCACCGCACGCCATCGTGGCGGCGGCGTGGGTAAATTCGTGGCCGAACACATAAATCCACATCGGCTTGGGTGCGTAATGATACAGCAGAAACATGCACGCCATCCCCGCCGCCAGCGGGGCGACGGTGGTATCGGCAAAACCCGATTGCGCAATGAGTTGCCCCAACGCACGCCCCACGCCCACGCACAACGGCAGCAACAAAATCGCCACGAATAATTTACGCCTCCTCGGCACGGGAAAACTAAACCACAAACGCGCCGCGAAATCGAGTTGAAAACATTGCATTGCCTCCGCCGCCTTCGCGCCGTTACCGTCCGCGCATGACGCAGGAGGAAGCACTTCAGATTTTTCGCGAAACCGGCGCGCTGCTCGACGGCCATTTTGTGCTGCGCAGCGGTTTGCACAGTCGGCAATTTTTTCAATGCGCCCAGGCGTTGCAACAAATGCCGGTGGTGGAAAAACTCGGCGCGGCGTTGGCTGACCGCGTGCGGGATGAAGCCATCGAAACCGTTGTGGCCCCCGCGATGGGCGGCTTGGTGATTGGGCAGGAAGTGGCGCGGCAACTGGGCGTGCGATTTATTTTTGTAGAAAAAGATGACGACGGCGCACTCGTGATGCGCCGCGGCTTCTCGCTTGCCCCCGATGAAAAAGTGTTAATTGTCGAAGACGTTATCACCCGCGGCGGGCGTTTGCAGGAAACCATCGACATCGTCCGCGCCCAAAGCGCCGACCTTCGTGCCGTCACCATTGTAGTGGACCGCTCCAACGGCAACTACCAACCCGACGTGCCGCTGCACAGTTTACTGGCGATGGAAGTGGAAACGTTTGAAGCAGACAATCTCCCCGAAGATTTACAAAACACCGAGGCCGTGAAACCGGGCAGTAAATAGGTATTGCTAATGCACGCGCGGCAATGGAGAATTCCCAAATGAGAGCGGCGACAGTTTTTGCATTTATTGTGAGTACGGGAATTTTAATGAGCGCGGACAAACCAGTGAAAACTGAAATCGCCACTTTGGGTGGGGGATGTTTTTGGTGTTTGGAGGCGGTGTTTGAGCGGTTGCCGGGGGTGAGTAATGTGGAGAGTGGTTATGCGGGGGGGAAGACTAAGGATCCGACTTATGCGGAAATTTGCGCGGGCACTACGGGGCACGCGGAGGTAGTGCAGATTCATTTTGATCCGAAGAAGATTGGGTACGACCAAATCTTGTCGGTGTTTTGGCAATGCCACGACCCGACTACGCTGAATCGGCAGGGCAATGATTTTGGCACGCAATATCGGTCGACCATTATGCCGCACGACAAGGGGCAAACGGCCATCGCGGAGCAAAGCCGCAAGGAGTGGGCCAAGGAATCCAAGCGCCCGATTGTGACGACGCTAGAGCCGTTGAAGAAATTTTACAAAGCGGAGGTGAACCATCAGGACTATTTCCGGCTGAATCCGGGCAATCCGTATTGCGCGTTCCTCATCGAGCCCAAGCTCAGGGCGCTGGAAAACAGGAAAGTCATCCCCAAAAAATAGCCCAAAAAAACGCGGAGTTTTCTTGGCAAATCCCGTCAAATCAGGTTGAATGATGCCCATGAAACGCGTGATCCCTGTTTTCGCCCTGTTACTGATTGCTTCGCTCGCCGAGGCCGTGCCGCCACCGCGCCTCGCTAAAGGGCCGGTGCCGGTGCCCAACATTGTCTTGGCCAAGCAACTCAACATCAACAGGGGATTCATTATCCCCCAAAATGGGATACCGGGCATGGTGAATATCCCTTCCAAAAACCCGCGCCGGGCGATTATGGAGGAGCATCTTTTGACGCGCAGTGGCGAGACTTTTTCCGGAAAATTTCTGGGCTACGATCCGGTCAAGGGGCTGAAATGGTCGCACCCGGATTTACTGCCCAAGGTGATTGAGTTTCTGCCCGACCGGGTGAGCCGCCTGAATTTCAAAATGGATCCTTTGCCCGCGCGCGCCAAGCATCACACCTGTCAGGTGGAGCTGTCCAATGGCGATACGCTCGCGGGGGATTTGTTGCGGATGGAAAACGGGAAGCTTGTTTTAGACACATGGTACGCCGGCGAACTGGCCATCAACACCGCGCACATCAAATCACTGAAGCCGGGCTTCTCGACCGCCAAGGTTTTCTTTGAGGGGCCGAAGGACGCAAAGAATTGGACGTTCGGCAATGGCCAAAACGCCGGGGTTCCCTTTGGCGTCATCCGGAACATGCCCGCCGCGCAACAGAAGTTGTTCAAGGAACGCGCCGCGCAGGCGGCCAAAAGGCCGACTTGGAAGTTAGCCAACGGCACATTTGAATCCACCACCAGCAGCGCAACGGTGGGACGGGAAATGAAAGAATCGCCCGATCGCTCGAGTACTGAATTTGATTTGGAATGGACGGGAAGCCTGAATCTGTACATCAATTTTCTCACCGACTCCCTCACCAGCTACAGCCAGTGCAATGGCTATTGCCTGCGGCTCACCCAAAGCTACATTTATCTTTACCGCTACAACTTCAATAACGGTGCCGGCCGCGGCGGGCGCGTGGGTAACAATGTGCGGGTGAACCTCGCCAGCCTGCAGGGTAGTGCGCGTGTGGCGCTCAAGATGGATGCCAAAAAGCAAACGGTCGCGCTGCTCATCAACGGCGCACTCATCCAAAAATGGGAAAACCTTGGCAACTTTGCTGATGGCGGCAAAGGGTTGCTCTTCAGCTCACGCACCACCAACCGAATGAAGCTCAGCCGCATTCGGGTGAGCGACTGGAACGGAAACCTGCCCGAGGCCAATCCGGAGGCAAAGGCTGACCCCAAAAATGATTATATTCTTTTCAACAATGCCGACCACATGACTGGCGAGTTAACGGGCATTGCTAATGGTAAACTTTATTTTACATCCGACTTTGGCGAGATGGCCATTGGGCTGGAAAAAGTGGGCGTCATTTATCGCGCCACCGAACGTGTGAAAGCCATCCCGCCCGTGCCGGGCATGGCGCGTGCCACCTTCAAAGGCGAAGGAGGTTTGGCGATGAAAATCACCGGCTGGAAGGATGGCAAAATCACCGCCACCAGCCCGCACTTTGGCGAGGCGGCGTTTGATGCAGCCGTGTTTCAATCCATCGACTTCACCGGCAAAAGCACCCGACAGGCATCCGGCGCTTCGCCCACTACCAATCCATCCCCAAGAATCGAACCGGGCTTTCGCATCCCCCGTCAGCTTCAGCAACGAATTTTGCCTGTGCCCCAACTCCGGAAAATTCCCAATGGCCTACGTTTAGAGTTGAACGTGCGCCCGCGCCCCGCTGACCCCAAGATAAAGCCACGCCGATAAATGCGGTTACTTGACGAAACAGGCGGAGTGGCGTTTTATTTTCCCACCATGAAACGAGCTTTAATTTTCACTCTCAGCGGATTACTGGCCGGTGCCGCATT
>DQLO01000219.1 GCA_015660155.1 Verrucomicrobiota bacterium | reverse complement strand
CTGCGCGCTCAGCAGCCCTTTTTGCGGATTCTCAGAGGAGTCAAAAGCCATGGAGATACCTTCCTCAAAGGAACTGCACCGAAAACCAATCCAAAAATCCCAAACCCAAGAAGAGCAAACCCCTCAACTCTCCACAAAGCGCCAATGAAACGTTGAAATTATTTCCTTGACGGGTTTTGATTTTCCTATACAATTCCAACGATCTGGGCGGCACCTTGATGAACGAATCTATCTCATGTGCCGCAGGCACGGTCCACGGTCAGGAGATGAGTCCGGCACGAATGGACGCACTCATCTCCCGGTGCGGCCGTACGCCGAAACAGCGCACGACTTTGTATGGCGTGCCGCCACGCGAGTCGCGCGAATCTTCCTACGCCGCGAAGCCGCTGACTCCAGTGGTACTGACGCGCGCCGGACGCAAAGCAAGAGTAGCCGGTGCCAAGCCGGCGGTGGCCGCTGAAGGCGCGCGCTGAATCAACCCTGTCTTAAACGAGGACACACCATGGATTTCGGTTTCAACATTCCCCCACGCGGTCCGCTTGCTTCGCGCGATAACATCATTGCATTGTCGCGGCTTGGCGAGAAGCTCGGATTCAGCTACATCGCGATTCCCGACCACATCATCATCCCGCGGACAATCGCCTCGCCGTATCCGTATAACGTTGAACGCAAAATGGTGGGCGCGTCCGACGGCGACTGCATGGAACAACTTGTACTGATGTCGTTTCTCGCGGCTGCGACCCAGAAGATACGGTTGCTGACGTCGGTCATGGTGGTACCACATCGCAATCCCGTATTCACCGCAAAAGCATTGGCGACCATAGACGTCTTGTCGCAAGGACGGGTAACCGTCGGTTGCGGCGCAGGATGGATGGACGAGGAATTCAGGGCGATCGGCGGCATTCCGCCATTTGCCGAACGCGGCAAAGTCACCAACGAATACCTGCGCATCTTCAAAGCGCTTTGGACCAAGGACAATCCTGAGTTCAGCGGCGACTATGCACAGTTTGCTGATGTCAGTTTTCTTCCCAAGCCGGTGCAGAAACCGCATCCGCCGTTGTGGATCGGTGGAGAAAGCCCTGCTGCGCTGCGACGCACCGCGGCACTGGGAGATGCCTGGTATCCGATCGGCTCCAATCCGCAGTTCCCGCTCAATACCATCGAACGCTACCAGGAGGCGCTCGGTCGTTTGCGCGGCGAGGCGGAAAAAATCAAGCGCGATCCGGCGACGATCGACCTTGCCTACTGGGCAAACTGGTACGTAGAGGGACAGACACTCAACGTCGATACCGGCCAGCGCCAACTGTTCACCGGTAATGACGAACAGGTCGCCCAGGACATCCGCGATTTACGGGCTTGCGGCGTCAATCATCTGCTGTTCAATTTCGTGCGCTCAACGCTCGAAGAATCATTGACGGCGGTCGAGCGCTTCGCGGCCACAGTCCTGCCACTGGCAGCGGAATAAGTCTGGCCCATGGCGAACGAAAATCACAAACCGGTCATCGCCATTCTTGGCGGGACAGGTGCCCAGGGCAGTGCGCTTGCTTTGCTCTGCGCGAACGCCGGTTACTCGATTGTGATCGGATCGCGCAGTTCACAAAAAGCGCTCGAGGTCTGCAAGCGCATTTCGGCCGTGGTCAAACACGCCAATGTCTCATACGAGGACAATCAAATAGCCGCGGAAAAAGGCGACGTCGTCGTCCTGAGCGTGCCATACGCGTCCCAACGTTCGACTGTCGAAACCGTACGAGCCGCCCTGGACGGCAAAATAATTTTGAAAAACTAAGTTTGATGGTCTCGTAAAAAGTCAGAGGCATCAACTTCTGGAAAAATTCGGATGCTCAGAACACCGTGTATTGAAAGGAACGAGGGTGTCGAATAGTTTGATGACCCCTAAATTTGACTGTATTTTGCATCCAGTGGACTTTTTACGAGTCCATCAAGGTTAAATCATCAAAGGCGCGGATCTGCGTTGAACTGTCCTGAACCAGGCATTGATGAGGATGGCCGAGCCGAATAGTACCATGCCGAATATAATGGGGTTGAACGGATCGAGTGTAGTGTCATAGATCCACCCGGCAATTGGTGGAGCCACCGCGTTGATCAGGAAGTAAGCGGAAAGGAACACACCCATTCCAAAGGCCCGGCGCTCCGGTCTCATGGCCTCACCAGTCAACGCCATGATTACGCCCGCTGGCGCCATGCCGACCAGACCGAAGACAAGGCTGGCCGTAAGGCCAAATCCATCGACCGCCAGCACCCCAAGCGCGCCTATGGCGCCGACCATGCAAACACCAAGGACCAGATTAGGGCGTTTGCTGCGGTCCGAGATTTGCCCACAGGCCGCTCCGGAGAAGATCATCAGCCAGCTTCCGACACTAATGATCGCGGCAGCCTCCAACGCGCCTATACCGTCATTCTCCAGTACCAATGGCCCGAACGTAAGATAGACGATATAGCCCGCGTTAAACACGCCCCAGGTCGCCGATGCCAATAAAGTCAGATACCACTCATGGCCGCTCAAGCCGGACACGGTTCCTTTGCCCGACTTGGCGGTATCAAGCGGCGGCTCGTAGAAGATGAAGACGGCGATGGCGGCCGCCAAACAGTAAGCAGACGCCGCAATGAAGGTCCAACGCCAGCCAGCGGTCACCGCGATCCACTCGTGGCCAATCTGCCCTGCGGCGATGCCGAAAGGCCAACTCATCACTAGAATGCCCATCGCCGTCGCGATTTCGCGCCCAGAGAACCAGTCTGCGACCATTTTCGTGAAGTAAAGCGACGAGAGCACGAAACCGACTCCACTTACCGCTCGACCAACCCCAACGAGCCACGGATCGGATGCCCAACCGGACGCCAGTCCTCCCAGCGCCAGCGCGACAAGGCCAAGCCCCACCAACAATCTGTCCGAGAAGTAACGGCCACCCAGGCCCGCCGGTATGGCCAGGAACATCCCCGGTAACAGAAACAGCCCGACCAATGTTCCAATTTCCGTGTAATCCAGTCCAAAAGCATAGATCAGATCGTTGCTGACCGACCCCATCGTTTGAAACTGAAAACCGAGCCCAATCCGGGCGGTGAACAGAACGAAAAGAATACGCCATCTCACGGCAGCTTCCTCCGGGACCAGGTCAATCGTAATTATTTGGCTG
>DQLO01000122.1 GCA_015660155.1 Verrucomicrobiota bacterium | reverse complement strand
CGAAGTAGCGCACAAAGCTTTGGTCAAACGTGTACGTCAGGAACGGATTATTCCAACGAAAAAAATGCTTCAATTCCTTGGGCCCACCCAAATCATCCGTGATATTGAAGTCCGTCGCCCCCGCGACCACTTCCGTCTGCAACATCGGGCCGATCATCACAAACCCACGCGAAGACTCCACCCCCACGAGCAACAAAACGCCCACCAGCAATAATTTTAGTTTATTCATTTTATTCCTGTCCCCTCATTTAGTTTTGGGAGCTAGCTCTTGCTTCGCATGGGTGAGCCAGTGGAGTGCCGGAAATTCGCCGGCTGGCCTGCGTTGCATCTGTGGCTTGCTGATACACAAGCGCTTGGGCGATTATAAATTCATTATCAGATCCGCCAAAGCGGGCATCACGCTGTTCTGCTCGGTGCCGCTCTCGGCCGCACACATCCCATCCCGCCGCAAGCAGCAGCGCAACAGTGATCATCCCTGTGCAAGTCCGTTTCATTTTGTCCCGTTCCCCCCTGCGACACTGAAACCTAATTGGTACGCACCACTCGCAAGTATCGTTGCCCGCCGTTGTTTACTGACAAGCTGTCAAAACCCGTCCGCTGTCCGGTACGAACATTGCCCACATTGTTCCAACTCGTCTTGTCATTCGAGGACTGCACTTGATAGTTCGCTCCCGCTTGAGAAATCCATGTGAGCTGCGAGCCGCGACCATTGCGAACCACCGAAGCGGGCACCGCGCGATTGCCCATATCGCGCGCGAGCTGGGCGGAGGCTTGAGCGTTTTCGCGCATGCCAGTAAATCGCTGGCTCGCAGCGGAGGGCTGCACATTTCGAGTTGCACTCGTCGGCTGCGCTTGTCGCGCCGTTCGTGATGGCGGCGAAAGACGCAAGCTCCTGCGATTGCTCGGCTGAGAATTCCGCACCGAAGTGCCTCGTAATGACCACGCCGCACGAGAACTAGTGCTGCTGGACGGATAATTCCGATTGAACATCCCGCCCCGCACGGAGGCCATTTGAGTGTTGCCATAGCTCGGCTGCGGCGAGCGGTTTTGTTGCGTGCGCTGTAGCATGATGTTGCGCGAAGCGTTGATGGATGCTGAGTTTTGGGAAGGGTTGCGCAAGTTCAATCGCATGGGGCGTGCTTGCGTTCGCACGCGCGCGGTGTTTTGCAAAGCCACCGCGGCAGCTTGGTTCACGCGCACCGAAGTTGACGAGGCAGCCGGCGCCGCAGCCGCGTGTGCGGAGCGGGGAGCAATGGCGGCCGGCGTTTCAGCCAACTGAGGAACACTCACCGTTGGCGCCACGGTGGCCACCACCGGCACCGGTTTGGCGGTCGCGATGTTCATCGTCACTGTGGAATCCTGCCCGGTGTTGGATGCGACTTGCGTTGCTGCGGGTCGCCGCCGTGCCGCCCCCGGATTGGTACGGCGTTGTACCTGTTCCGCGCCCACCACGTGTACTTCGCCAGCGGTCACATCCACGTCGCCGCCACCCACGTCGCCGTTCGGCACGAGGTATCGTTGGGCGGATAAAATTGAATGGTCGGCCTTCATCGTGTTCACCCACACGGCGATGTATTTGCCCGCGCCATCAGAGCCGATGGTGGGCATGCTCTGGTTGAGCTGGCCCTGCGAATTGATTTGAAACTCCGTGCCGCCAGAGAGCATCCGGCCCTGCACGCCCAGCCCCCCGGCATCCTGCCCGGAGGTGGCCCAAGTGACCAATGCGTCGGTGCCGACCATGGCGACTTCGGGAGTAGATTGGCGGCCGGTGAGATACGTGTTATGACGCACAGCCTCCGCGGCGGGCAGGCCGTTGTTATCAAACGTCTTGATATAAACATCCGTGCTGTTGCGGGTGTTGACTTCATCCTTTTGCACCCAGGTGAGCAGAAATCCGCCATCCGGGCGGGTGGCCAGTTTGAGGTCGGCCGCCATTACGTCGCCATCGTTGAGCCGGTATTCGTTGCCCACCGCCGCGCCGTTGACGTCATATAAACGGCCCATCACGTTGTTGCGCAGGTTGGGCGCACCGGAAGTGTTGCGGCCGTTTTGGGTTTGGCTTAGCCAACCGACGACAAATTTTCCGCCGTTGAGTGCGGTCACGCTTGGATCACTTTGATTGGCCGCAGTCGTTTGGTTTACCAAAAACTCACTGCCCACTCGGATGCCTTGTGCGTTGAAGCGTTGGCCGTAAATGCCTTCGCCGGAGCCATCCTGCCCCACGCTTTCCCACACCACCACCACGCCGCCATTTTCCAGCGCGGCCACCGAGGCATCCCGTTGAATGCTGGAGGCATAAGAATTCGCCATGATGGAGGCACTGGTAAAATTCCCGCGCGCATCGATGAAGCGCACGTACACATCCGAACTACCACGGGGGCCTCCTTCCCAAACCACGGCCCCGCCGCCATCGGATCGCATTGCCGCGCGCGGGTTCATTTCATTGGATCCCGCCGCGCCTTGGCTCACTTGCTGGACAACCCCTTCGCCCACGTAATCGGAATTAAGGCGCTGCACCAGAATGCGTTCGCCGCTGCTCTGTGTTGCGTTTTGCCACACCACAAATCCGCCGTCCGAATCCACGGCCACATGGGGGTTGGCTTGGTGGCCATCAATATTGCCGAGCAGTGGATACTCACCACCGAGCGGCATTAAAGCTGCATTGGAAATTGATACACCCCAGACACAGGCAACGGCCATCACGACCTTTGTAGAAACATTTTTCATGTCCATCCTCCTTGGTTTTTTTGCCCTAAACCACAGACGCAGAATCGTTTGTTGGTGATTCCTCCCCGCTGACGCGAGGCCCATCCCTGTGCCTTTGGGCGCTCTCCTTGGCACAGGTTGTCTCAAACAATAATACTTTAGTCAACAACCTTTTTCACAATTGTGGAAAATATTGTGGGCAACT
>DQLO01000081.1 GCA_015660155.1 Verrucomicrobiota bacterium | reverse complement strand
GAATACGCCGACGGTGATAATTATGGCGGCGATGATAGTGGCAAAGACGGTGGTGGCGACGAAGGCTTTGGCGGCCCCATAAAACCCTTTCTCGATCACCTCGAGGATTTTCGTTTTATGGTGATGAAATGCGTGGTGGCCGTGGTGGCCGGCATGATGATCGCCCTCATCGGCTCGCCGTACATTGTGAAATTTCTCACGTGGCCGCTCGAACGCGCGCAGCTCATTGAGCAGGTCAACACCAACCCCGACAAACGCGCCGTGCCCGTAAAATTTGGCAGCGGCGGGGTCTCCCACATTCGAGAGTCGGACTTAAAAAATATAGCCGAAGCCGGCAACCTCAAGGGCGCGTTCACCAACACCGCCGAGATCAGCGCCCTCCGCCTTGTGCCCGCCGAGCAACTCGGCACCAATGGCACCCGCTACGCGCTTCAGCTTCATGTGGACAACAACAGCTCCGCTTCAGAGCCGTGGCACGTGGAGCTGAAAGCCTTCGGCCCGCTCAAGTCATTTTTCATCGCGCTCAAGATTGGCCTCTATGGCGGCATCACGATTGCCCTCCCATTCATATTAGTTTTTGTCGCGCAGTTCGTGTTGCCCGCCCTGCGGATTAAGGAAAAGAAATGGGTCTTCCGGCTGGCCGGAATGGGCTCGGTCCTGTTTATGCTGGGCGGAGCTTTCTGCTATTTTGTAATCATGCAGGTGGCTCTGTGGGCCTCGGTGGGCTTTGCCGGAATGCTTGGCTTTGGCGCGGACGAATGGATGGCCGAGGAATACATCGGCTTCGTGTGTAAATTTATGGTAGGCATGGGACTCGCATTTGAAATGCCGATGATCCTCCTCTTCCTCGTAAAGATCGGCATTCTGAATTACGAAAAACTTTCGAAACTACGGATGTATGCCGTGGTGGCCAACATCATCCTTGCCGCCGTCATCACCCCCACCGGCGATCCCGTGACGCTCGCGCTCGTGGCCGTGCCGATGCAGTTGCTCTACGAACTGAGCACCATCATCGCGTGGTTCATGGGCCGCAAACAGGCCCGCGAAGAAGCCGCCTTTGACGACGAAGACTAGGCCCCGCCGATGAGCCTCGTTCTCCAATCGTACTGCAAAGTCAATCTGCTGCTCAACATCCTGCGCCGTCGCGAGGATGGCTTTCACGAGTTGGAGTCCATTATCCAACCTGTGCCATTGTACGATGAGCTTCGCATCGAACGCGGTGGCGATGGCATCGAACTTACTTGCAGCGATTCGCGTTTGTCCGTGGGCGAAGACAATCTTGTCCATCGTGCCGCATCCCTGTTCCTAAAAAAAACAGAAGCCGATGGCGTTCGCATTCATCTGCAAAAAAACCTCCCCCTCGCCGCCGGCCTCGGCGCGGGCAGCAGCAACGCCGCTTTTACTTTGCGCGGATTGAACGAACTTTTTGACAAGCCATTGAATTCCGATGAACTCCAAAACATTGCCGCCAACCTTGGCTCTGATGCGCCATTTTTTTTGCAGGACAACCCCGCACTCGCCACCGGTCGCGGCGAACAAATCAAACCGCTCGAACCTTTCCCCGCCTTGCAGGGCAGAGGATTGCTGCTCATCCATCCTGGCTTTGGCGTGAGCACGCCGTGGGCATATCAGTCACTTGCCACAATGCCCGAAGCCTACGGCCGCGCAGGCCAAGCCGATTCGATGTTGCAATCGCTGAAATCAGGCGAGTTGGCTGGATTTGAAAACTCGATTGAAACCCCCGTGTTTCGAAAACACGCGGTGCTCCCAATCCTAAAAAATTTTCTCACAGAAAACGGCGCACTCGTTGCGTTGATGTCCGGCAGCGGTTCAACGATGTTTGCAATCACGAATGATCGCCCAGCCGCAGAATCTCTTCGCGCCAAATATCACGAGCACTTCGGCCAAGCCGGTTGGTCGGCGACGGTGGCACTTTGAAAAAATATTTGAACCGCTAAGACGCCAAGATAACTATTTTGAACTTGACGTCTTTGCGCCTTGGCGGTTCACACCCCTGAATAAAAAATCATAGCCGCGCCCGCTTTGTGCCGTTAGCCTTCTCCGTATGGATGAGTTGCTGAAACTGCTGCGCGATGATGCGTCGCTTACGCCTGCGCAAATTGCCGGCCGCCTAAACCTTGCCGAGGCAGAGGTGGAAACCAAAATCAAGGAACTGGAAACCAACGGCGTGATCCTTGGCTATCGCACGGTGATCAATGAGGAAAAGCTGGAGGTCGATATCGTGCGCGCGGTGATTGAAGTCAAAATCACCCCCGAACGCGAAGGCGGCTTTGATCGGTTGGCAACCCGAATCGCCCGTTTTGATGAAGTGCGTAGCTGCTACCTAATGAGCGGTGGCTACGACTTAATGGTGGTCGTCGAAGGCAGCGATCTCAAATCCGTCTCCGCTTTCGTCTCCCAAAAACTCGCCACCATCCAAGGGGTGATTTCGACCGTCACCCATTTTATGCTCAAACCGTACAAGGAACAGGGCGTGCTGATGGGCGGGGAGTTTAGTGATGAGAAGTTGGCGGTGAGTCCGTGAGAAATTTTCAAATATCAAGGAATTATCAAGTTCCAAGGCTCATTTGAAAATTACCCCAACTCCTCCATCGAGGCGTCAAGCTTTGTGAAGAGGTCGGTCATCGTCTCCTCCGTTTCATCGCCCATATTCGACAGTCGAAACGCTTTGCCTTTGAGCTTGCCGTAGCCGCCGTCGATGAGGATGCCTTTTTCCTTCATCGCGTTTTGTAGTTGTGGGATGTCCACCACGATGCCGCCTTCTTTGGCACCGTTGTTCAGGCACGTGAGCGAAATGGATTCATAACCGGCCTCGGGGAAAAGTGTGAAGCCGTGTTTCGTCGCCCAGTCGCAGGTCATTTGGTTAGTGGCCCGATGGCGCGCGTAACGGGCTTCCAAGCCCTCCGCGAAAAACTCATCCAACTTGTGCGACAACCCGTTGATGTGCGGAATGCTCGGAGTGCTGGGCGTCATATTTTTTTCGGCGTTCTTTTGGAACTCATTGAAATCAAAATAATACCCGCGCGTCTCCGCCTTGGCCGAGCGTTCCAGCGAGGCTTCGGAACAGGTGAACACCGAAAGGCCCGGCGGCAGCGCCAAGGCTTTTTGGGTTCCGGCGAGTAGCACGTCGATGCCAAGCGCGTCGAAATGAATTGGCACGGCGGTCATTGAGCTAACGCTGTCGACGATGAACATCACGTCGGGATATTTTTCCTTTAGCTTCGCGATGGCTTCCAGCGGGTTCATCACGCCGGTGGAGGTTTCGTTATGCACCAGCGTGAGCGCGTCGAACTCACCCGTGGCAAGCTTGGCGTCGATGGCCTCGGGGAGAATGGGCGAGCCCCAATCGACCTGCAATCTTTCGGCAGTGATGCCGCAGCGCTCGGCCACGTTCAGCCATTTGTCGGAGAACGCGCCGCACATACAGCAGAGCAGTTTGCGCTGGGCGAGATTGCGAATGGCGCCTTCCATAATGCCCCAAGCGGAGGAAGTGCTGAGGTAAACGAGCTGTTCGGTGCTGAGCAGCTCCTGCAACTGCGGCTGGATTTTGCCGTAGAGGTTTTGGAAATCCTGGCTGCGATGGCCAATCATCGGCGTCGCCATCGCGCGCCAAGTGGATTCGCTGACTTCGACTGGGCCCGGAATGTGAAGTTTCAAGTGTGCCATTTTATCTAATATTGAGCGTGCCGCCATCCACGGGATAGGGGCAACCGGTGATGAACGAGGCCTCGTCGCTGCAGAGGAAAACGGCCATCGCCGCGACTTCGTCGGGCTGGCCCATGCGGCCGATGGGTTGGGCTTCGGAAAGTTTTTTGAACATTTCCTCTTGGTTGTCGGGATAATTTTTTTCAATGAAGCCATCGACAAAGGGCGTGTGAATGCGTGCGGGGAGGATGGCGTTGCAACGGATTTTGGCTTTTAGAAAATCGCGCGCCACCGCGTAGGTCATCGTGAGCACCGCGCCTTTGCTGGCGGAGTAAGCGAAGCGATCGTCAATGGCCATCACGCTCACGGTGGACGCAATATTCACAATCACGCCGCCGGTGGATTG
>DQLO01000070.1 GCA_015660155.1 Verrucomicrobiota bacterium | reverse complement strand
GCATTCACTGGCGGCACCAGCGTGTGGATCGGTTCATCCTGCGCATCGTGATGCACCCCGTGCGCGAACTGCGCCCAGCGGCTCAACCGCTCCAGTCGCTCAGGCGGATGCAGCAAAAACCGGTGCACCAAATACTCCACCAAAGACCACACCAACAAAGCCGCCGCGCCAATCCCTGCCGTCGTCGCCAAATCCAGCGAATGCGACACCACTCCCCAAACGATGCACCCCACCGCAATCGGCCCCCACAACGCCAATGGCAAAGCCGGATGGAAAAACCCCAGCCACGGCCAGCCCGCTTTAACAGTTTGAGTTTTCATTTTTGCGGAGCCATCCCTTCCTCCAAGTCTACCCCCAACCCTTCGGCGATGCGGTTGATGTAATTAAAATACCCAATCACCTGCGCCGCATCGCTGATCGCCTCATCCGAAAATCCCGCCGCGCGCAGTCCCTCCACATCCGCCGCGCCCGCTTCCCCCAACTGCAGCGTCAATTTCTCCGCCCACGCGCACAGTGCCTCGTCCGCCGTGGGTAGTCCGGCCTTCCGCCAGTCATGCTTCAAATGCTCCGTCTGCTCCGCGTTGCCTGACTCCGCCCGGAAGTCTTCCCCGTGCGATTCCGTTCAGTAATGGCAATGATTCGCTGCCGACACCACCACCGCCAACATCTCTCGTTGCCCACGCGATAGATCCGATTTCCCGAACATCACCGCCCCATACATCTCCATCGAGATCTTCAATGCCCCCGGGCTCCGGCTCATCACCTTCAAAATTTCATAAACCCGTCCCGCCCGACGTTCCGCCTGCGCATACACCCCCGCCAAAACCCCCTCCGCCGCATCCGGCTTAATCACCCCAATGAATGCCATGCCCCAATTGTACCTTTCCATCGCGCGGAATCAATTCAATCCCAATCATGCTGACTTGAATTTAGGCCATGAATCCCGTAAGGAACGCAGACCAATTGCCGGTGTGGTGGAATTGGTAGACACAGGGGACTTAAAATTCCATTTATATGTTCTACCTTGTTCAATATAGTACTGTTTTTCTGGGTTAATCCGTTTCACCCCCTACCTGCTTTCCGATGCCAAAGTGGCACAAAAAGTGGCACAACCGGGGGCGGGGGGTGGCCCACCGATTCTTGTGGGCAAAACGTGGACGCGTTGACGCGGACAGATTGTTTTCGCAATAGGCCCAACAGCATTTACACCAGAGCCGGTGAGGCGTAGGGTGGCGGGCATGAAAATCGCACTGATTGCTTTGTTGGGAGGGCTGCCTGTGGGGTGCTCCGTGAATGCCCGATTCATATTGCTTCTGACGGTGATTTTGGCCTTTCCGAGCCGAGCGGCAACCATTGACACTTTTGCGGGAACGGGAGAACCCGGATACACCGGCGATGGCGGTCCGGCCTCCAAGGCACGTATCAACGGCCCATTCGGCGTGGTGCGCGGGCCAGATGGTGCCCTGTATCTTTGCGATACCTTCAACCACGCCATCCGCCGTGTGGACGGAAAATCCGGCATCATCACCACCGTGGCTGGCACCGGCCAAAAAGGTTGGAGCGGCGACGGCGGCCTTGCCACCAAGGCACGCCTGAACGAGCCTTACGAGGTGCGTTTCGACCGCGCAGGCCACATGTTTTTCGTGGAGATGAAAAACCACCTTATCCGGCGCGTGGACACCCAGACCGGCCGCATCAGCACCGTGGCCGGTACTGGAGATGCAGGCTTTTCCGGCGATGGCGGTCAGGCGGTTAAGGCACGGCTGAAGGCGCCACACAGCATCCAATTCGGCCCCAACGGCAAACTGTACATCTGCGACATTGGCAATAACCGCATACGTCGGGTGAATTTGGACACTGGGCGCATTATTACCTTTGCCGGGACCGGCGAGCGAAAACGAACTCCCGATGGCGCTCCCATTGCCGGCACCCCACTGAACGGCCCGCGCGCGATTGATTTCGCGGGGCACCAAATGTGGCTGGCTCTGCGCGAGGGCAACGCGGTGTACCGACTGGACCTGAAAAAAGGCACGATCCACCACGAGGCCGGCACGGGAAAGAAAGGGTTTACCGGTAACGGGGGGCCAGCAAAGAAGGCAACCCTCTCGGGCCCCAAAGGAATTGCGGTGGGGCCGAGAGGGAATGTTTACTTGGCCGACACGGAAAGCCACACGGTACGTATGATAGACCGCCACACCGGCCGGATAGAGTTGATCGCCGGCGACGGGAGAAAGGGCGATGGCCCCGTGGGCGATCCATTGAAATGCCGCATGGATCGACTGCATGGGATTTTTGTGGACCGCGACGGCGCGGTTTACATCGGCGACACCAACACCCACCGTATCCGCGTGGTGCGACCGTAAGGGCTAAAACACATAGATGAAATTCGCCAGCACGGTCTGGTTGTGGTGCCGGAAAGAAGAAACCTTAATTAGCATATTTTAGTTTTCGAACTCCCCGCCCCCCGTATGAGTCCTTGAACAGGCGTGGCGGGGGGCGTAGGCTGACGGCACATGAAACAGATTCTATTGATATTAGCGGTGGTGATGGGCCAATCCGTCTTGGGGGCAGATGAGTTCCAGGAAAAGGAGCTGACGGACACCAACTACGCGAAGTGGCGCAATCATGTTCTTCCCAAGAACTGGGAACTCTCTTACCGAAGGATTCCTTGGCGGACGAGCTTCTGGGACGCCGTCATCGAGGCGCAGGCGAGGGACAAGCCGATCCTGCTGTGGGCG
>DQLO01000024.1 GCA_015660155.1 Verrucomicrobiota bacterium | reverse complement strand
TTCAAATCTGGCATTCGGTTTGCCTGGCCTTATCCGTTAGAAGAACGCGTGACCATCGAGCGGGAAAGGCCCATCACCACCAAGTTTTTCAAGTACTCCCCCGTCGGTCGGATTGAGATCGGCGACAGCATGGACAACCATCCGTTGGATGCTGAAAAGGATGGTTACGTATTGACCCGCGATGGACTCATCCTGCACTTGGAAGCCACGCTGAATTTCGAGATCGAGGATCCCAAGGCCTTTGCCTTTAATTTCGCTCAACCTGAGAAAGTGCTCACCACATTGTTTGAGAGTGCCATCACCCATGAGGCGTTTGAAGTCACGATGGCGGAACTTTATCAATCCAACCTGGAAAAATTTATTGCAAAAGTAGAGCAGCGAACGGAAAAATTGGTGGAGAATTACGGGTTAGGCGTGAAGATTAATCGTGTTCATATCCGGCAGGGAAATGTGGAACTGCCGTTTATGATTCGTAACTCATATAAAGAAAAAAGCAGCTCCTTAAAAAATGCGAATGATATCAAGCAACAGGCCAAAAACTCGCATCGTCAGGTTATAGAATCCATAAAGAGCGACGGAAGCAGCACCAACAAAACCGGGGAAGTCGCGGTCATTTTAAGCCAAGCCAAGGGGGCGGCCACCACCACCATGCGGGAAGTGGAAGCGCTTCGCCAGCGGTTCTATAGTATTTACGGTGGGGATAATGAGAACGAGCCCGTCCGCTCTTCGGCGGAGCGCAGGCACGCGATCCATCGCCTTTATTTTGAGGTGTTCAACCGGCTAATGAAGGAGTCTGATCTGAAAATCTATGTGATTTCCAATCGCAGCGGTCCCCGCCAAAAAGTGCATCTCCTCATCAACCCCAAGCCGCCCGAGCCAAAGAAATCACCTTTTGACAACTTGGGCGGACAGGGCCAAGGCCCGCCTCCCACACCGCCCGGAGGGTAAGTTTAAACTATGTCAAACGACGCCACTCAACAACTTGAAGCTGCCGAGGATGCCAAGGCCGAACAGGCCGCCACCACGGTAAAATATATTTTCGTCGGCATTCTGTTCGTCATCAACGGCTTTGTCGCTGATTGGTTTCTCGGCTCGGAATCCAGCGTGGGTGATTTAAGCGCTATGGTTGGCGCGTTCATTCTGGGCATTCGAATCTTTCGCACCACTATTCATGATTTGCGCCAGGGCCTGCTCACCACCAACGAGTTGGTGGCCATCGCGGTGTTGGCCACATTTTCTTCAGGCGAATATCACGCCGCCGGTCTCGTGGCTTTCTTTATGTTGCTCGGCGAAATGATTGAGAGCCGTACGGCCTCCGGAGCCAAGGAAGCCATTCGCCGTCTCATCAAGTTGACCCCCACCCGGGCCATTCGCCTCATCGACGGCACCGAGGAGGAAGTGGCTGCGGTGGATCTCGCAGTGGGAGACCGCATCCGCGTACGCCCCGGCGACAACGTGCCCGCCGATGGCGACATTGTTCTCGGCACCGGCTCCATCAACCAAGCCAACATCACCGGCGAATCGTTGCCGGTGGACAAGAAACCCGGCGACAGCGTTTTCC
Source organism: Verrucomicrobiota bacterium (assembly GCA_015660155.1). Lineage (GTDB taxonomy): Bacteria > Verrucomicrobiota > Verrucomicrobiia > Limisphaerales > UBA1100 > JACNJL01. The sequence goes on along the minus strand of DQLO01000024.1, from coordinate 2,891 downwards.
AGGGCACCATCAATCTGGATGGCATGCTCGAAGTGGAGGTTACTAAAGTAGGCGAGCAAACTGAGTTTGGCCGCGTGCGCGAATTGATTTTGCAGGCGGCGCAATCCAAAACGCAGCTCATGAAAATCGTGGACAAGTACATGGGCTTTTACACGCCGCTGGTGCTGGTGATCGGCGCGCTCGTCTGGGCCTTCACGCAGGATCTGAACCGCGTGATTTCTGTTTTCATCGTGTCCAGTCCCGTGGCCTTTATTCTTGCCACGCCCACCGCGATGGTGGCGGCGGTGGCCACTGCATCGCGCCTGGGCATCCTCATCAAACAGGTGAGTGATATTGAACTGGCCGCGCGTATTAATGCGTTTGTGTTTGATAAAACCGGCACCATCACCACCGGCACTCTCACCGTTAGCCGACTGGCGCCGGTGGACGGCGTGAAGCCCGCCGAGCTCTTACTGGCCACCGCCACGGCGGAGCAATACAGCAACCATCCAACCGCCAAAGCCATTGGCGCGCTGGCGGCAACTGCGGGGTTAGAATTGTCCGAGCCCACGGATTTTAAGGAAATCGCCGGCAAAGGTGTGCAGGCCACGGTGGACGGCGACAAGATTATGGTAGGCCGCGAAATGTGGCTGAATGAAAATGAGGTGACCGGCGATCTCAAGGGCTCGGTGGATATCGATGAAGCCGCCGGATTCAGCCTCGTGTTTGTGAGCCGAAACGGAGAGTTCATCGGTTGGGTGGGTATGACTGACGAGATTCGCCCCGAGGCGGCTGAGGCGCTGGAGGGACTGCGGAATGAAGGTGTGCGCCGTCTGGCCATTGTATCTGGCGACCGCATTCCGGTGGCTGATCGGGTGGCTGCTGAGGTGGGCTGCGAAGAAGTGCGTGCGGAATGTTTGCCCGGCCAAAAGGTGGAATACATTCAAGACATTCGCGCCAAAGGCTACAAGGTGGCTTTTGTGGGCGATGGCGTGAATGACGCGCCCGCGCTTAAGGCCGGCGACATTGGCATTGCCATGGGCGCGGCCGGCAGCGATGTGGCGATCCAAAGCGCCACCATCGCGTTGATGAATAATGACCTGCGCCGGCTGCCATTTCTGGTGCATCTCTCGCGCATGACGCGCAATGTGATTAACCAGAATTTCTTTTTTGGCATTCTGTTTGTGATCATCGGTCTGGTTCTGGCTACGCTGAATTACATTACCCCCGTTCTGGCGGCCCTGCTGAATGTGGCCGGCTCTTTGATTGTTGTGTTTAATAGCGCGCGGCTTGTGCGTGAGGGCGAGGAATTTGATCCTTTCGAGGAAGGAGAGGCGTCCGGTTCCGAGTCTCAAGGATCCCAAACGGCCCCGGTTGAGCCTGAATTGGCGGTTGAGGTGGCCTGATTTTTTCCCGGCTTATGGTTGAAACTCAAACTCAAGATGAGACGCAAGAGACCCAAGGCGAGGTCATCGTGCGTGTGGATAATTTAAGCAAAGTGTTCCGCGATTTCTGGGGGCGCCCCAAGGCGCGGGCGGTGAACGGTGTGAGTTTCGAGGTGCGCGCAGGCGAGGTCTTTGGCTTGCTCGGCCCCAATGGTTCCGGCAAATCCACCACCATCAAAATGATGCTCGGCCTGCTCAATCCCACCAAGGGGTTCATCGACATGTTCGGCCAAAGCCCGCGTGACGTGAAAACCAAAGAGCGGATTGGGTATCTGCCAGAGGAATCGTACCTCTACAAGTATCTGAATTCGACGGAGACACTCGATTTTTTTGGAGGATTGTTCGCGCTCGATCCCAAGGAGAAAGCAATTCGCTCAAAACAGTTGCTGGATATGGTGGGGCTCACCGCCACAAAAACGCGCACGGTGGGTGAGTTTTCCAAAGGCATGCAGCGCCGGATCGGCCTGGCCCAGGCGTTGATCAATGACCCCGACCTCGTGATCCTTGATGAGCCCACCAGCGGGCTGGATCCGGTGGGTTGCCGGGAAATCAAAGACCTCATTCTTAACCTCAAGGCGCGTGGCAAAACGGTCATTCTTTCCAGCCATTTGCTCGCGGATGTGGAGGATGTGTGCGACCGCGCGGTGATTTATTATGGCGGCAAGATTCAGCAGTACGGCACGCTGGAGGAATTGCTGACCGAGCGCGACACCATTCGTTTCACCCTCCCCGCGTTATCCGAGGAAGCGCAGCAGGAAGTGATGAACACCATTGCCAAACACGTGCCCAAAGATCAGGTGCGCGTGGAAAACCCAACCCAAAATCTGGAGAGCTTTTTCCTGAACGTGGTGGAAAACGCCATCGCGAAGGACGAGGACACCTCCGGCTCCACGGCCGGCAATGAGGTGGCGGAATTTTTGCGGGCGGATGATCCGGTGCCCACGCAGGCGGAAACAATGCTCGAGCGGCTTGCCGAAAAGGAAGCAGCCAAACCCGCTGCAACTCAAGACGTGCCCAAGCCCGAAGAGCCGAAAGTGGACACCGCCAAGCTGGACTCCCTTGCCGGAGGTGAGGCTGCGAAACAACCTGCCAAGCCAAAACCGGCGGAACCCAATAAATCACAATCCCTCGATGAGGCCGATGACAAACTCTCCGGCCTGCTCGGTGGCGACTGATTCACACCCGCCGGCTCTGCACGATGGACTTCAATCCCATTGAAAATGGTTTTCTGATGAGCTGGCTCACCGTCGGCCTGCGCGGCCTGTTGCTGGCCGCTCTCTTTGCTGGCATTGCGTGGGGCTTGTCCGACCGCCGTGTCCGGCACATCGCCGCGCTCACGTGGAAAACCGCCGTCCGGCTCCGCTTCATTTGGGTCATGGTCATCCTGCTCCTGCTCGCCGTGGGCGGATTGCCCGCAGTGTTGCGCGATGACGGCTCGGCCAAGGGCATGGCGCAAATCATCCTCAC